>JAFSWJ010000217.1 GCA_017444545.1 Lachnospiraceae bacterium | reverse complement strand
TGTACGCTCAAGAGCACCCTCAGCAATACCCAGAGCCTGTGCAGCGATACCGATACGTCCGCCATCCAGGGTATGCATTGCTATATTGAAGCCCTTGCCCTGCTGTCCCAAAAGGTTGTCCTTCGGGATCCTGCAGTCCTGGAAGATCAGCTCATAGGTTGATGATCCGCGGATACCCATCTTGTTCTCCTTTGTACCAAAGGTGAAACCGGGCGTTCCCTTTTCAACAACGTATGCGGAGATCTCCTTCATCATCTTTCCGCGCTTTTCAACCTTGCCGCTCACGGCAAAGATCACGTAAACATCTGCTTCCTTTCCGTTGGTGATGAAGCACTTTGATCCGTTCAGAACCCACTCATCCCCGTCAAGAACAGCCTTTGTCTGCATTCCCTGGGCATCGGTTCCCGCACCGGGCTCAGTCAGTCCGAAAGCTCCCAGCTTTTCGCCCTTTGCCAGAGGCACAAGCCATTTCTGCTTCTGCTCCTCGGTACCAAAGGTCATGATAGGATCCACACACAGAGATGTATGTGCGGAAACGATAACTCCGGTAGTGCCGCATACCTTTGACAGTTCCTCAACACACATTGCATATGTGAGAGGATCGCAGCCCTGTCCGCCGTACTCCTTCGGAACAGGTATACCCAAAAATCCGTATTTTGCCATCTTTTCGACCGTATCCCTGGGGAATTCCTCGGTCTCATCCACCTCGATCGCGCGAGGCTTTACTTCCTTTTCAGCAAAATCCTTGAAAAGAGACCTTGCCATTGCATGTTCCTTGCTTAACTGAAAGTCCATGTCTTACCTTCCTTCCGTTTTTATTATATTTTTACCAATGATCTACTTTTTGTCTGTTGCGACTTTTCCGTCGGAATAATCATAGAAGCCGATACCTGTCTTGACGCCGAGCTTCTTTGCACGAACCATCTTTTTGAGAAGCGGAGCCGGACGGTACTTGGAATCGCCCGTTTCCGCATAGAGCACTTCCATGATGGCAAGCACGATATCGAGTCCGACATAGTCGCCAAGCTCCAGCGGTCCCATGGGATGGTTTGCGCCAAGCTTCATGGCATTATCGATACCCTCGATGTCCGAAACACCTTCGGAGTATACAAAGATTCCCTCGTTAATGAGCGGGATGAGGATCCTGTTCACAACAAAGCCCGGAGCCTCGTTCACCTGTACGGGAGTCTTTCCGAGTTTCTCAGAGATCTCCTTTACCTTTTCAACGAGATCAGCCGGTGTATTTGCTCCCGCGATGACCTCTATGAGCTTCATCCTGTCAGCAGGATTAAAGAAATGCATTCCCACTATGGGCTTCGGAAGTCCTGCTCCTATCTCAGTGATGGAAAGAGACGAGGTGTTTGAAGCAAAGATACAGTTATCGTTCTTTACCACATTCTCCATCAGATCCTTGAAGCAGTCCTGCTTGATCTGCATCACTTCAAGTGCTGCCTCAACAACGAGATCCGGATCGGTTGCTATGGAATTGAGACCGGTCTCAAATTTGGCAAGATATGAATCAACTGCAGCCTGATCCATCTTTCCCTTGCTGACAAGCTTCTCATATCCCTTTTTTATCTTTGCCAGTCCGCCTTCGGCGAACTCTGTCTTGATATCGCAAAGATAAACCTTTTCAAAATCCGCACACTGTGCGAAAGCCTTTGCGATACCCTGTCCCATGGTTCCGGCACCTATTACAGCTACCTTCATTTTTGTATCCTCCTGTTTTATTTATTCTGGAAATCCACTATCTTTACCTTTGCAGGGTCGTCCTTTTTGCGAAGGAAATTGGCCATTCCCTCCTTTTGGTCATATGACTCAAAGCAGTCCCCGAAAAGCTTCTCCTCGATAACGAGAGCTTCATCGATATTTACCTGAAGACCGTCATTTACTGCTTTCTTGCAGTTACGCACGGCTATCGGTGCATTCTTTGCAATGGTCGCAGCCAGCTTTTCCGCCTCAGCCATCAGCTCTGACAAAGGATAGACCGCATTTACAAGTCCTATCCTCAAAGCCTCGTCGGCCTTTATATTTCTTGCCGTATATATGAGCTGCTTTGCCATTCCGGGACTTACAAGTCTGGCAAGCCTCTGTGTCCCTCCAAATCCCGGTGTGATCCCCAGTCCTACCTCGGGCTGTCCGAAAAGAGCGCTGTCCGCGCAGATCCTGATATCACAGCTCATCGCCAGCTCATTGCCTCCGCCGAGAGCAAAGCCGTTCACTGCAGCTATGAAGGGTACAGGCGAAGTCTCGATCTTTCTGAACACGTCATTGCCCTTCTTTCCGAAAGCCTCTCCCTCTGCCTTTGAAAGCGTGCTCATCTCGCCTATATCCGCTCCCGCCACAAAAGACTTCTCTCCTGCGCCGGTCAGGACAACAGCCCTGACCTCATTTGTATCTATGCCGGAAACAACCTTGTCAAGCTCATCAAGCACTGCGGAATTCAGCGCGTTGAGAGCTTCGGGCCGGTTTATTGTGATCACGGCGTATTTTTCTTTTACTTCATATTCAACAAATGCCATTTTCTACCGCCTTTCTGTCAAATAGCCTTTACGACAGTTGCACAGCCCATGCCTCCGCCTATGCAAAGCGTTGCAAGACCTGTCTTTGCTCCGGTCTTCTTCATATTATGGAGCAATGTTACGAGGATACGTGCTCCGGAAGCGCCCACCGGATGTCCGAGTGCTATGGCACCGCCGTTGATATTGAGCTTCTTCAGATCAAATCCCAGATCCTTTCCGACTGCAACGGACTGGGCTGCAAAAGCCTCATTTGCCTCATAAATATCAAAATCATCGATCGTCATGCCTGTCTTTGCCATCACCTTCTTTGTGGCAGCTACAGGTCCGATACCCATTATAGAAGGATCTACGCCTGCAAGGGCACCTGCGACAAACTCAGCCATGGGAGTTACCCCGAGCTCCTTTGCCTTTTCCTCCGTCATCACAACAACGGCCGCCGCACCGTCATTGATACCGGATGCATTTCCGGCTGTTACAAATCCGTCGGGATTGAGAGGCTTGAGCTTTGCCAGACCTTCGATGGTCGATCCTGCCCTTGGTCCCTCGTCCGTATCAAACACCACTGTTTCCTTCTTTTTCTTTATCTCAACAGGAACTATCTCCTCCTTGAATGCTCCGCTCTCTATCGCAGCGCAGGCCTTCTGCTGGCTTGCAAGAGCAAATTCATCAAGCTCCTCTCGTGTCAGCTTCCACTGCTTTGCAATATTGTCAGCGGTAGTGATCATATGATAATCATTGAATGCATCCCAAAGAGCATCCTTAACCATGGTATCCACCAACGCTCCCTGGCTCTGGCTCGGCCATGTCATTCTGTATCCGTATCTTCCCTGAGGAAGTGCAAAAGGAGCCATAGACATATTCTCCATGCCTCCCGCAACCACGATGTCGGCATCTCCTGCCTGTATCATCTGTGCCGCCATATTCACGCAGTTGAGTCCGGATCCGCAGACAACGTTTACCGTAACAGCAGGTACTTCCTTTGGTATTCCTGCATTCAGTGATGCCTGACGAGCTACATTCTGTCCCAGACCTGCCTGTATAACGCAACCCATGTATACATGATCTACCTGTTCTCCCTTAACTCCCGCTCTGTTCAAAGCTTCCCTGATGACTATCTCTCCCAGCTTTGCAGCGGGTGTTGTGGACAGGGATCCCCCCATGGTACCGATTGCCGTGCGGCATGCGCCCGCAAGCACGATCTTTTTTGACATATAGCTTTCCTCCTTTGTTTTATATGATCCGGGCTCCGAAAACGCCCAATGCAACGCTAATTCTAACACATGGACCTGATCATTTCAATGCCGCTTTTCCTATTTCAAGGTCCATACAATACCTTGTATACCGGTCATTCCATACACCGCAATATCTGTCATCGTCCCTGTGATCGGGCAGGTCATACCTGTCTTTTATGTATCCTCCGAAATACACCGAAAACTTCTGAGCGCCTTCTACATTCAGGTGGCTGTGACCGTCGACATAGTCTTCCTTTCTGTCAAGTCCGATCTCATCCGCATCCACGTCAAAATTAATATAATCACAGCCCTCGTATCCCTTTGTCATCTCTTCCAGTCTTTCGTCATATTCCGGAAACCAGGTATTGATATATGTCGGTGTTTTCATCAGAAGAAGCGGTATCTTTTCCTGTTCACAATAATCCATGATCTTTATAAGATAGTCCTCCGCCTTCCGGGGGAACAAAGGATCCTTCAGTTCCAGGCCTTCATATTCCTCTACTTCCTCTGTTTTTTTGAATTCCATGATGAATCCGTCATAGGTGACCTCAGGTCTCCCGAATGCAAACCGGATGTCCTCGCCTTTGAGATCGTCCCATCTTGAATGAAACCGCATCACGGGAAAGACATATGACGCCAGACTCTCCTTTTCCCACATTGAGGCTTTTGCGCACCTGAGTTTATCGAGCGAAAGCCTCATCCCGTCTATCGCCTTTCTGTTTGCAGCCTCCTCCACAAAATCCTCTCCGTATTTCATGAAGCTGACATCAAGCGTTATGAGCTTTGGTCTGTTGTGCCTTACCGCATCTCTGATCAGATAATAGGACTGCCACATGGTCTGGGATGCATTCGCTCTTGTGTATGAGGTAAATCCGTATCTGTCCCACATCAGGTCCGGTGATACCGCATTGTATACGGTTGAAGATCCGAAAAATACCGCATCCAAAGGTGTCTTA
>JAFSWJ010000216.1 GCA_017444545.1 Lachnospiraceae bacterium | reverse complement strand
TATCTGGGCGGGTGCCTATTCCGGACTCTACAGGTTCAACGGAAGCAGATTTGAAAAGGCAGATATAGATCAGAGGATAAGCAATGCCATCTCACTTTTCACGGACAGGAAGGGCAGACTCTGGGTGGGGACCAACGACAGCGGAGCGGCATGCTACGATCCCAACACCGGAAATACCGTATTTTTTTCCACCGAAGACGGTCTGTGCTCGGATTCGGTCAGAGGAATATGCGAGGATGAAACAGGAACAGTCTATATCAGCACGGCAACATATCTTTGCTCCGTCAGGGGAGTAGATACGTCCTACATTAATGGAGATGTTGAAGGCAAAAAGAGGCAGAAGCCAAAGGTGAAGATCTACGGAGGGCTGAAGGATATCACCTTTGTCCGCTCACTTACCGCCATTGAAGGGGGCAGGATCATGGGAGTGACCGGAGACGGCAAACTCTTTGTCATGAAAAACGGCAAGATCCTCGATACCTGTCAAAGCGATGTTGAGGGAGAAATCTATTACAGCGCGGCATATGCCGGGAACGATATCTTTCTGGCCGGAACGAACGGAAAGACCCTGGATTACCTGAAACTCACGGAAAGCGGCTTCAAAAAGACATCCACGGTAAAGACAACAGAGTTTAACTGCTTCAACAGGATCACCTATGACAGGGAGCACAAGGGTTATTTCTTTGCCTGCAACAACGGCTTTGGATTCATTGACAGCGAGGGCATCAGGCAGGATCTGACAACTGACGGTTTTTCTTCATCCGCTTCCGACATACTGATAGACAAGCAGGGAAATATCTGGTTTTCATCCGACAAGGACGGGATACTGAAGCTTTCCCTCAATCCCTTTACGGATCTCTTCAAAAGGATCAGACAGAGCTCAGCGGTCGTAAACTCGGTACTGACAGACGGAAGCAGGATCTATATAGGGACCGATGAGGGCGCGATTGAGGCCGATCTGAAGACAAACAACGTATTAAAGAACAATATCCCCCAGATACTCAAGGGTGTGAGGATCAGGCATATCCTGAAGGATGACAACGGGGATATGTATTATTCAACCTATGGTCCCGACGGACTGATAAAGATCTCACCCGACGGGAGCATCACCACTTATAACAGCGAAAATTCGGACATACTCGGCTCCAGGTTCCGCTTTGTCGCAAAGCTGAAGGACGGACGTCTCATGGCTGCATCTCCGGACGGTATATCCTTCATGAAGGACGGACGTATAATAAAGACCATCGGTTCCGCGGAAGGCATGACAGTGCCAAAGATCCTTTCTTACACAGAGGAAGAGGACGGAAGCATATACCTTGGAACAGACGGAGGCGGAGTCTACAGGATAAAAAATGACAGGGTTGTTTCACATATCGGAAAAGAGCAGGGACTCATGTCCGAGGTGGTCATGAAGATCGTGCCCGCAAAGAGCGGCAGGATCTATGTGGCAAGCAACGGCCTTTATTACGATGAGGACGGAAAGAATGTCAGAAAGCTTGAAAACTTCCCTTTCACCAATGATTATGATATCTATATGGCAGATGACGGAAGAGCCTTTGTTCTGTCGGCTGCAGGTATTTTCATAGTGAATGCGGATGATCTGATCGCGGATTCTGAGGATTATTCCTATTCCCTTCTGAACCGGAAATCGGGACTGACCTCCACGCTTACTGCGAATGCTTATTTTGCGGTTAGCGATGACAGGCTTTATCTTTGCTGTTCTGACGGTGTGTTCATTCTCAATATGGAGGGCTATTCGGACTTTGACAGTCATTATCAGATAGTGTTGCGGAGCGTGAAAAAAAATGATGAAGAGGTGCGTTTCCACAACGGTGTATATGAGATACCTGCAGGTCCGGGGCAGATAGTCATCACTCCCGCCGTCCTGAACTATACCATATCGGATCCTTTGGTGGGCATCAGTCTCGAGGGTATCGATGAGAATCCAAGGATCATGCGTCAGTCCGAGCTTGAGAGCATTTATTATCCTTCGCTTCCCTACGGAAGGCACAGGCTTGTGGTCCGCGTGCTTGATGATACGGAAACTACCGTGCTCAAGGAAATGGTATTTCTCATCTACAAGGATGCAAAGCTTTATGAGCATACCTATTTCAAGGTCTATCTGGCAGTGAACCTGACCATACTCCTTGTGATCATCGTTTGGCTTTTGTCAAAAATGGGCAATATGGCCATCATCAGCAGGCAATATGAGCAGATCAGGGAGGCAAAGGAGGATGCCGAATATGCAAATCAGGCTAAATCACGTTTCCTGGCCCAGATGTCACATGAGATCAGAACTCCCATAAATGCAGTCCTGGGAATGGATGAGATGATCCTTCGGGAAAGCAGGGAGCCGGAGATCAGGTCATATGCAAAGGATATCTACAAGGCCGGAAATACGCTCCTTTCACTGATAAATGACATCCTTGATT
>JAFSWJ010000215.1 GCA_017444545.1 Lachnospiraceae bacterium | reverse complement strand
GATGACCAGAATATCGTGAACCTGCACAGCTGGTCACAGGGAAGCTTTTCAGGCCTGAGCAGGGCAAATATAAAGATCATAGCCATTGCCGTTTTTGTCTGCCTGGTGTTCGTTTTTATTATTTCAAAACCCATGGGGGCGTACCAGCTGGGTGAGGCCTACGCAAAAAGCAGCGGGGTGAATATCAGGATGCTCAAGGTTTCGCTCATATTGCTGTCGGGACTGATGTCTGCCATCGTGGCGGCTTTTGCGGGTCCGGTGTCCTTTGTGGGGATCGCCGTGCCACAGATGATGAAGGGGCTTTTCGGGACGGAAAAGCCGGCATTCATGATACCTGCCACCTTTCTTGGGGGGGCGGTTTTCTGTCTGTTTTCGGATCTTCTGGCAAGGCTTGTCTTTGCGCCGGCGGAGCTTTCAATCAGCGTCGTGACCTCGATCCTGGGTGCGCCGGTGGTCATTTGGGTGATGTTAAAAAAGCGTCTGGGAAGGAGGGCGTAGATCATGGGAAAATGCATCCTTGAATCAAGCGCCCTTTGCGTCGGATACGGGACAAAGAGGATAGTGGATGATATTTCCTTTTCCATGGAGGCGGGGGATATCGTCTGTCTCATAGGGTCAAACGGGGCCGGAAAGTCAACGCTTCTGAAGACTCTGGCAAAGATGATACCGCCGGTTTCGGGAAGTGCGAAAATAGATGGCAGGGAGATCGGGCATATCAGGGAGGGAGAGCTTGCAAGGATCGTCTCCTGCATGTTTCCGGCAGCTCCCGTTACGGAATATCTGACCTGCCTTGATATAGTCGAAAACGGGAGGTACCCATATACGGGGATGTTTGGAACCCTGTCGGAGGATGACAGGGAAAAGATCGCCTCTGCCATGGATATTGCCGGTGTAACGGAACTTTCCGGAAGGTATTTTCATACGCTTTCCGACGGGCAGAAGCAAAGGGTGATGCTGGCCCGGGCCATCTGTCAGGAGCCGAAGCTTCTGCTTCTTGACGAGCCTGCATCTTTTCTTGATATCAGGTACAAGCTGGAGCTTTTGGATCTCATCGTTTCGCTTGCAAAGGAAAAGGGGATCGCGGTGCTTTTTTCCATGCATGAGATCACGCTTGCCGGAAGGATCGCGGACAGGATGATCTGCATAAAGGACGGAAAGGTGGACAGGATGGGAACACCGCAGGAGATAATGCGTTCTGATTATATGGAAAGGCTGTATGACCTGAAAAAGGGAAGCCTTGAGGAAGGGGTCCTGAATGGGATCTTTTGAGCATTATAAAAATGTGAACGGGAAAAATCTGAGGCTTGGCTATACCACGGGAACCTGTGCGGTGCTTGCAGCCAAAGGCGCGGCGTATGCCCTGCTTTCGGGGATGGTGCCGGACCGCATCAGGGTCATGACTCCAAAGGGGATAGAGGTGGAGGTTGAACCTGTCGAATGCTTTTTGAAGGGGGGCTGCGCCGTCTGCGGCGTGAAAAAGGATGCGGGCGATGATGTTGATGTGACGGACGGTCTTATTATATACGCATCAGTTGAAAGGATAGCGTCAAAAGAGGTTTTGATCGAAGGCGGCGTGGGGATCGGGACCGTCACAAAGCCGGGACTTGACCAAAAGGTGGGGCAGGCTGCCATCAATTCCGTGCCGAGACAGCAGATCAAAGAGGCGCTGCTTTCGGTGGCAGATGAGTTTTCGTTTCAGGGAGGATTCAGGGTCGTTATCTCTGCGCCCGGCGGTGAGGAGATCGCATCAAAGACCTTTAACCCGAAGCTTGGGATCACCGGAGGTATCTCCATAATAGGAACGGGCGGCATCGTGGAACCCATGAGTCTTTCGGCTTTTTCCGATGCGATGAGGCTTGAGATCAGGCAGAAGGCGGCTATGGGGTGCAAAAAGATGATCTTTGTCCCGGGAAATTACGGAAGGGATTATCTGAAAAGGGAAGGGATTGAAAAGGAAGGCGTTCCCGTGGTCATGATCTCGAATTTCATGGGGGATGCTCTTGATGAGGCCGTATCCTGCGGTGTTTTGCATACAGTCATTGCAGGACATGCGGGTAAGCTTGTAAAATGCGCTGCGGGGATCATGAACACCCACAGCAGCATGGCTGACGGCAGGGCGGAGGTTTTTGTCACGCATGCTGCCCTGTGCGGTGCGTCTTTGGAGATTTTGCGCTCTCTTTTTGATTCGGTCACAAGTGATGAGTGTGTGAGGATATTAAAGGAAGCCGGTCTTTTGAAGGAGACCATGGCTTCGGTCATGAAGTCGGTGTATGAAAGGCTTCGCGCCAGGGCCGGAAAGGACATGAAGCTGGGAGTGATAATGTTTTCCAATGAATACGGAACATTGGGAAGGATGGGGGAGTTTGACCTATGATCCATATCGTGGGGGCAGGACCCGGGGACGAAAAGCTCATAACGGTGAGGGGAAGGGAGCTGCTTGAGGCTGCCGATGTTGTGATCTATGCGGGGAGCCTCGTGCCAAAGGAGCTTCTGTCCCGGTGCAGAAAGGATGCCGAAATTTATGACAGTTCCCGGATGACTCTTGATGAGGTGGTTTCCGTCATGAAAAGGGAGAGTGATGCAGGCCGGGAGGTTGTAAGGCTGCATACGGGAGACCCTTCGATCTACGGAGCCATCAGGGAGCAGATCGCAGCGCTTTTTGAGGATGAGATTAAAGGGCAGCAGATCGGGGTTGTACCCGGAGTTTCAAGCTTTACTGCAGCTGCTGCCGCACTTCAGGCAGAATACACCCTCCCGGGGATCTCACAGAGCGTGATCATCACCAGGATGGAGGGGAGGACTCCGGTTCCCGAAAGGGAAAGGCTGACTGAGCTTGCGCGCCATGGAGCTTCAATGGCGGTGTTTCTTTCGGCATCCATGGCAGGTGAGGTTTCACGGGCTTTGATCTCATCAGGAGGCTATGATGCGGATACCCCTGCAGCCATAGTCTATGCTGTAACTCACAGGGATGAAAAGATAATAAGATGCACCGTAGGAAGCCTTGAGGATGCTGCCTTGTCGGCGGGGATATCAAGGACAGCGCTGATCCTTGTGGGGGATTTTTTGAAGGAAGGCGGTGTCGTTGAAAAGAGCAGGCTCTATGCACCGGATTTTTCAACAGGTTACAGAAGGGGCAGTGAGCGCCAGGTTATCAGATGCATTTCCTTCACCGCCGGGGGCGGGATGATCGCAAAAAAGCTGGGTGATGCCCTTGGAGAGGAGTTTGAGGCGGTTTCCTTTGAAAAGGGAATGAGTCTTGATGACTGGACGGAAAGTGCGTTTAAGGAGGCAAAGGCCCTCATCTTCATAGGGGCAGCGGGGATAGCTGTCCGCGCCATAGCGCCGCATCTGAAAGGAAAGGCTGTTGATCCGGCTGTCGTTGTGACAGATGACAGGGGTGAAAACGTGATCCCCATCCTTTCGGGACATATCGGGGGCGGAAACGCCCTTGCAAAAAGGATAGCGGGGATCCTCGGGGCAAGACCCGTCATAACCACATCCACGGATATAAACGGTGTTTTTGCCATAGACAGCTGGGCTGCCGAAAACAGTATGAGGATAATAAACCCGGACAGGATCAGGGCGGTATCGTCGAAGCTGATCCGGGGAGAGAAGGTATATATCAGAAGTTATGTAAATATATCCGGAGATCCGCCGGAGAACATAGTGGTCCTGAAGGGAGATTTGGGAGAACCTGAACCGGATGTGGTGATCGGCTCTGTTGACGTTGAAAACGACTCAGCGTTGCAGATAATGGCAGGCGGTTTTATTATAGGGACCGGCTGCAGGAGGGGGATAAAGGCTTCCGTGGTGAGAGAGGCTTTTGAGAACTTTTGCAGGGAAAATTCCATACCGGCAGACAGGGTGGCGGCCATCGCCTCCATTGATATCAAAAGGGATGAGGCGGCATTGAAGGGGCTTGCGGATGATCTGAAAGTCGGGTTTCTGACCTATGGTGCGGATGAGCTGAATGATATCAAAGGTTTTGAGGGGGAGTTTTCGACTTCTGATTTTGTGGAGAGTGTCACCGGGGTTGACTGTGTGTGTGAAAGGAGTGCCGTGAAGGCGGCGGGTGCAAAGAGGCTGCTTGTGAAGAAAACGGTTTTGACGGGGTGACCTTTGCGGCGGCTGAAAGGATCTGCCAGTGGCCGGAGTGAGGGATTAACGGTAATGGGAAGGCTTTTTGCGGTCGGGATCGGACCCGGCGATGAAAAATATATGACGGGCGAGGCTGTTGCGGCGATAGAGGAATCTGAAGTTGTCTTTGGCTTTGGAACCTACGCAAAGCTGCTTGAGGAAAGGTTTCCCGGAAAGGATTACAGGGTTTCGGGAATGGGGCAGGAGGTTTTGCGCTGCAGGGAGGCTCTTTTGTACGCATCAAAGCCCGGAGCCACGGGCTGTGTCATATCCTCGGGGGATGCCGGGATCTACGGGATGACGGGACTTTTGTATGAGCTTTCCGAGGAATTTGAGGATGTGGAGATCGTGACAGTCCCGGGGATCAGCGCATTCATCAGCGGTGGGGCGGTGCTCGGTGCGCCCTGTATGAACGATTTTTGCGTCATTTCGCTGTCAGATCACCTGACGCCCCCGGAAACCATCAAAAAAAGGCTGCGTGCCGCCTGTGACGGGGATATGGTGATCTGCATCTATAATCCCATGTCAAAGACAAGGCCCGGCCATCTGAAAATGGCCTGTGACATATTGCTTTCGGGAAAGGACGGCGGTACTGTCTGCGGCTGGGTGAGAAATATCGGAAGAGAAGGGACGGAAAGCAGGGTGCTGAGCCTGAGGGAGCTGCGGGATGAGAAGCTTGATATGTTCACCACGGTATTTGTGGGAAATTCGCAGACCGTTGTCATCGGCAGCAAAATGGTGACAAAGAGAGGCTATGAGGTGGACAGAACATGAAGATCCTGATATTCGGAGGGACAACTGAAGGACGGGAGCTGGCATCAAAGCTTGCTTCCTGCGGTCACGAGGTTACGGTCAGCGTTGCAACGGGCACCGGAGAGGACGAGCTTTGCGGTATTCCGGATATAAAGGTGGTCACGGGCCGGAGGGATGCATCCGGGATGGAGGCTTTCCTCCATAATAAGGACCTTTGCGTAGACGCTACCCATCCCTATGCCGTTGAGGCCGGGAAAAATATCAGGGAGGCATCAGAGAGGACGGGAGTGCGCTTCATCAGGCTGTTGAGGGAATACACCGGTGATCTGCCGGAATATGAGGGATGCACGTATGTTGAGGATGCAGCCCTGGCCGCCAAAGCCGCTTCCGGCATCAGCGGGAACATCCTTTTGACCACCGGAGTGAAGGAACTTCCCTTTTTTGAAGGGATCGAAAGAAAAAGGCTCTTTGTCAGGATCCTGCCGGTGTGGGACAGCCTTGAAAAATGCAGTGAAGCCGGTATCCCTGCAGGGAATATCATAGCCATGCACGGACCGTTTTGCGAAGAGCTGAATCTGGCTCTTATCAGGCAGTTTGATATCTCATGCATGGTCACAAAGGACGGCGGCGTGAATGGAGGCTTTCCGGAAAAGTTTCATGCCGCGTCAAAGGCCGGGATAAGGCTGATAGTGATAAAAAGACCCTTTGAGGAGGGTTTTGTAGCAAAAGAGGTCATAGATATGATAAATTCGTCAGAAAACTGCACACTACGTGATGTGTGATC
>JAFSWJ010000214.1 GCA_017444545.1 Lachnospiraceae bacterium | reverse complement strand
TTTGCGGATTACTACGCTCCCGACGGCGATGAGGATCTTCCTTTTGCAAAGGGCACTGTCGAGCCGAAGGCCAATGACGGAAAGGCAGCAAATATCCTTGATAATCTGTATCCCGGTTCCTATACAGTATATCTGACAGGCACCGGAAGATATTATGGAACATTCAAACTTAGCTACAAGGTAAATCCCATGAAGGCAGTTCTGGGCAAGAACATGGATATCATCGTAAACGGCGGCAATAAGGTGTATTACAATGCCGCAGGTTATGATATGCAGACTGCGCCTGTTCGGGTGGTGATAAAAGGATCCGGAAAGAACGGTGACAGCGATCTTAAAAATGTCAGCCTTGCAGTTTCTTACAGTGCAAAGAGCAGCGTAGCAAACGGTGGTATTGTAATACTTGGAAATGCTTACACAAATGACGGTACAAAGATATTCAAAAACAGTATTAAAAAGAAGTTTGGAATTTCAGCTTGCAGCCTGAAGGAAGCTATGGACATCCCCGGAACCGGAACAGGTGCAGTGAGGAAAACTGCCGTTAATCTCGGAGCAAGGGTGCCGCTTCTGACGCTCTTCCAGTACGGTCCTCTGGGGGGAAAGGTGATAGCAAAAAATGAGTTTTCAACCGAGGACATAAAGGCAAAGGCTGCAGCAAATCCTGACTCTCCGTTTGACTTGGAGGTGACGCCGAAGGATGTGAACTATACTGGAGGAAAGTTTACGGTATCCGGAGTTGATGCCTACAGTTCTTCTTATGCGAAGGCGAAACTTAAGATGTCCTTTGGCGGTGGAGCAGAGCCTGAGGGCGGTTCTTATGAAAAGAAAAACAAAAACGGAAATCTGTATTTCAAATATACAGGCAAAGCCGTAGAGCCGAAGGTCGTGATAAAGGATAATCAGGGCAATGATATATCGGATGAATTCTATGATGTGACCTATGAGAACAACGTCATGCATTCAACCGCAAAATCACCTGCAAAGGCAATAGTGGAATTCAAACGTTCCGAAAAGACCGGACAGTTTCCTTATGGCGGAAAAGCAGAGGTAAAATTCTACATAGTGACTGATTTTGCCTCACAAAAATAAACGTAAAGATACCGGCGTGAAGACTTTTAAGTCCCGTGCGGCCTGAGGGCTGTACGGGACTTGTTATTCCCTCATTCATTGAAGTTTATCCATATTTGTGATACGATTTTGGGCGGTTAAAGAGCTGTTATCAGCTATGAGTTCCAAGGGAGGTAAAGATGGATACAGCAGTCAACAGCCGGGGAGAGGTGGTCATCATCAGTTCCACCGAGAGCTTCCTGGCAAAGAGTCTTTTGGGAAAGATCACTTCAAATGACATAGATGCATTTCTGTCCCGGGGGGAGATAAAAGAGATCGAGCCGAAGCGCGAAAAGATCGAGCTCATTGTCCTCTTCATGGGAGAGGATATCGAGAATATGACTGAGACTCTGGTCTATCTGAAGGATCTGGCAAGCGACCTTGACAGAAAGATCATCCTCATCGGTGAGCAGACGGAGGCAGACACTGTAAAAAAGATCGTGCCTGAGCATCTGATCCTTGAGTGGTTCAAAAGACCTCTGGTCATGGATGACCTTTTGGGATGCATTTTCAAATACATGGAAAACAATACGGGCGAGCATGCCAAAAAGACCATCCTCATCGTTGACGACGACATCACCTACATGCGTACAGTCTACGAATGGCTCAAGGACAGATACCATGTGGGCATGGCTTCAAGCGGTGTACAGGCTATCAGCTACCTTGCAAAAAACAAGGCTGATCTGGTCCTCCTTGATTATGAGATGCCGGTGGCAAACGGTCCACAGGTCCTTTCCATGTTAAAAAGCGATGCCGAGACCGAGGAGATCCCCGTGATGTTCCTCACCGGGCACGGTGACAGATTCAGCGTCCTTTCGGTGGTGGGCCTGTCTCCTGTGGATTATTTATTAAAGACCATCGACAAGCCTGCTCTTTTGCAAAAGCTTGACGATTTCTTTGCAAAGAAGGCGGCAAAAAAATGAAAAAAGAGGATCTGAAGTTTATAAAGGATTTTGCCGAAATGGCTTATGAGGCATATCTCATGGGCTGGCATGAACGAAACGGCGGCAATATGTCCTACCGCATGGAGGAAAGCGAGGCAGAAAACGCCTCTTTCCTGTATGATGAAAACGCCCCCTGGCAAAAGCTTGATATTTCCGTGCCGGGTCTTGCAAACGAGTATTTCCTCGTTACCGGCAGCGGGAAGTATTTCAAAAACATGATAAAGGATCCTGAGGACACTCTCTGCATCCTGCAGATATCGGAAAAGGGGGATTCATTCAGGATACTCTGGGGACTTTGCAACGGCGGCAGGCCCACATCCGAGCTTGCAAGTCATTTATTAAACCATGAGGTGAAAAAGCGGGTCACCAACGGCCGGTACAGGATCATGTATCATGCCCATCCGGAAAATGTGATCGCCCTTTCCTTTGTATTGCCCTGTGACGAAAAGGTATTTACCCAAAAACTCTGGGAGATGATGCCGGAATGTCCCCTGACCTTCCCTGAGGGTCTGGGAGTGGTGCCCTTCATGGAAGCCGGAAGCATCGAACTTGGCAGGGCCACGTCCGAAAAAATGAAGGATTACAATGCCGTGGTCTGGACTCATCACGGACTGTTTGTTTCGGGCGACACCTTCGATGAGGCCTTCGGGCTCTTCCACACTGTGGAAAAAGCCTCGTCGATCCTCGTGAAGGTCATGTCCATGTATCACGGGGACGGTTCTCTGTTACAACTTATGTAAACTGATGTGACAGGGGGACAGTCCCCCTGTCACACCCCTGTCATCTTTTACAGA
>JAFSWJ010000213.1 GCA_017444545.1 Lachnospiraceae bacterium | reverse complement strand
GTGGGTGACAATACGGACATCATAATAATGGCGGATGCACTGAGGGTTGTGAGAAAAAAGATACTGAATGTCATAAATGATCTTTCTGAATTTGCAGCAGAGTACAAGGATATGCCGACGCTTGCCTTTACCCACATTCAGCCTGCGCAGCCGACGACAGTGGGAAAGAGAGCAACGCTTTGGATCCAGGATTTCCTCATGGATCTTGAGGATCTGGAATATGTCCTTGGCAGTCTGAAGCTTCTTGGATCAAAGGGGACTACCGGGACTCAGGCAAGCTTTCTTGAACTGTTTAACGGAGATCAGCAAAAGGTTGATGCCATTGACGGCATGATAGCAAAAAAGATGGGCTTTGAGGAGTGCTACGCGGTATCGGGACAGACCTACTCCAGAAAAGTCGATGCCAGAGTGATGAATGTACTTTCCGGCATAGCCTTATCGGCACACAAGATGTCAAATGACATCAGGCTTCTGCAGCATCTGAAGGAGGTGGAGGAGCCGTTTGAAAAGAAGCAGATAGGTTCATCTGCCATGGCCTACAAAAGAAATCCCATGAGGAGTGAGAGGATAGCTTCTCTTGCCAGGTATGTGATGGTGGATGCCCTGAATCCTGCCATCACTGCATCGGTCCAGTGGTTTGAAAGGACACTTGATGATTCGGCCAACAAGAGGCTTTCGATACCCGAAGGTTTTCTGGCTGTTGACGGGATCCTCGATCTTTGCATGAATGTTGCCTGCGGTCTTGTGGTAAACAAAATGGTCATCGAAAAGAGGCTTAAACAGGAGCTTCCCTTCATGGCCACCGAGAACATCATGATGGACTGCGTGAAAAAGGGCGGTAACAGGCAGGAGCTTCACGAACTGATCAGGGAGCACTCCATGGAGGCAGCACTTCATGTGAAGAGAGACGGTCTGGATAATGATCTTTTAAAGCTTATTGCAGATGATGAAAATTTCGGGGTGACATATGAGGAACTTGAAAGCAACCTGGATCCAAAGAAGTATGTGGGATGTGCACCTCATCAGGTTGAAAGATTTCTTGATGAAAAGGTGAAGCCTGTTCTAGAAAAGAACAGGGAGAGTCTCGGAGTAAAAGCAGAGATAAAAGTCTGAAGGAGGTTATATATGGTAAAGGCCATAGTGGGAGCAAACTGGGGAGATGAAGGAAAGGGAAAGATGACGGATGTCCTGGCCGAGAGTGCGGATGTTGTCGTCCGTTTTCAGGGAGGAGCAAATGCGGGACATACCATAAAGAACAGGTACGGGAAATTTGCGCTTCACACCTGCCCTTCCGGAGTTTTCAACGAAAATGTTACAAACATCATAGGAAACGGTGTGGCGCTGGACATCCCGAAGCTTATGGATGAACTTGAATACATCGCGCAGACCGGAAAGGACAGGGGGGTTCCAAAGCCAAAGCTTCTGGTCTCTGACAGGGTGCAGATAGTGATGCCCTATCACAAGCTTTTTGATGCCTATGAGGAGGAAAGGCTTAAAGGGAGATCCTTCGGATCAACGAAATCGGGCATCGCACCGTTTTATTCCGACAAGTTTGCCAAAATAGGCATTCAGGTAAATGAGCTGTTTGATGAGGCATATCTGAAGGAAAAGCTTGAAAATATATGCAGTATCAAGAACGCGCTTCTGGTCAATCTCTATGAGAAGGAACCGCTGAATGCGGAAGAACTTTTTGCCACCTGTCTTGAATACAGGGATATGATCAGTCCTTATCTTGCAGATACGGCGCTGTTTCTGGATGAGGCCCTGAAAGCCGGAAAGACAGTCCTGCTTGAAGGACAGCTCGGGACCATGAAGGATCCCGATCACGGCATATATCCCATGGTCACCTCATCACCGACCCTTGCGGGCTACGGAGCAGTGGGAGCCGGCATCCCTCCGTATGAGTTAAAGCAGATAGTAGCAGTCACAAAAGCGTATTCCTCGGCAGTCGGAGCAGGAGCCTTCACGACGGAGATACTCGATGAAAAAGAAGCTGACGAGCTCAGAAGACGCGGCGGAGACGGCGGAGAGTACGGCGCCACCACGGGAAGACCCAGGAGGATGGGATGGTATGACTGTGTGGCTTCAAAATACGGCTGCAGGCTGCAGGGTGCCACAGATGTGGCTTTGACGGTGCTGGATGTGCTCGGCTATCTGGATGAGATACCCGTCTGTACGGCATATGAGATTGACGGCAAAAAGACCACCGATTTTCCGACCACCAGGCTTCTTGAAAAGGCGAAACCCGTTTATGAGGTATTGCCCGGCTGGAAATGTGATATAACCGGAATAAAAAAATACGAAGATCTGCCCGAAAACTGCAGGAGATATGTGGAATTCATCGAAAGCCATCTGGGTTACCGTATCACGATGGTGTCAAACGGACCGGGAAGAGAAGATATCATATACAGATAAAAAGGTGTCATGGCATGATAGATACTGTGATATTTGATATAGGAAATGTGCTCGCAAGCTTCAGATGGCGTGAGTTTATCAGGGAATTCGGCTTTGATGAGGATACCTGCGAAAGGATCGGCAGGGCTGCCATGAAGTCCGAGGCGTGGAATCATTTTGATGCCGGTATGGATGAAGATGAGGTGTTAAAGGAATTCATCAAAAATGACCCGGGCATTGAAAAGGAGCTGAGGACTGTCTTTGCCGATATCGGCGGGACCATCAGGATGTATGATACATCCGTTCCCTTTCTTGAAAGCCTGAAGGAGGCCGGTTACAGAAGACTCATTCTTTCGAACCTGTCAAAAAAGACTGTGAGGGAATGTGCAAAGGATCTGGTCTTTCTGGATCATGTTGACGGCGGGATACTGTCATACAGGGTAGGACTCATAAAGCCCGGAAAGGATATCTATCTGTGTCTGATGAAACGCTACGGTCTTGATCCTTCATCCTGTGTTTTTCTTGATGACAGGGAGGAAAACATCCTGACCGCAAGGAAACTCGGCATGAACGGCATTGTCTACAAGGGTGTAAAAGATGCCGCAGAGGAGCTTGAGGCCATGGGCGTAAAGACCGGCTTTGCGGTTTAGTTTCCGAAGGATGGATCACAGGTGAGCCTCAGACCGAGCTTTCTGAACATCCTCTGGTCAACCTCGGAAAGGATGACGGTTGAATGAGCCTCACATCCGCGAAGATACGGCAGCTGCGCAAGAGCCTTTGCGGCATCCGGATTTGTCGCGGCGGAAACCGAAAGTGCTATGAGCATTTCATCGGTATGAAGTCTGGGATTGTGGCTTCCCAGATAATTTGTCTTCAGACCCTGAATGGGTTCTATGGCTTCTCTTGATATCAGATGAACGGCATGGTCTATGCCGGCATTCAGCTTCATTGAATTTAACAGACAGGATGCTGCGGCGCCGAGGAGATCGTTCGTGCGGCCCGTCATGATCCTTCCGTCTGCAAGCTGTATGGCAGCGCAGGGATTTACGGTGTCCTCTTTTCTCTTTCTTGCGGCAACCACAACCTTTCTGTCATCAGGGGTCACACCTGCCTGCTTCATCAAAAGCTGAAGCTTCATTTCAACGTCCTTTGGAACATTTCCAAGCTTTGCATCACAGATACCCTTGAAGTATCTGCGTATTATCTCCTGTTTTGAGGCTTCGCAGCAGACCTCGTCATCTATTATACAGTTGCCTGCCATATTTACGCCCATATCCGTGGGTGATTTATAGGGGGAACTTCCCAGGATCATCTCAAACATGGTGTTGAGGACGGGAAAGATCTCAATATCCCTGTTATAGTTTACCGTGGTCTGTCCGTAAGCCTCAAGGTGGAAGGGATCGATCATGTTCACATCGTTCAGATCCGCTGTCGCTGCCTCATAGGCAATGTTCACCGGGTGTTTTAACGGCAGGTTCCAGATGGGGAAGGTCTCAAATTTAGCATACCCTGCGGTAACCCCTCTTTTGTGCTCGTGATAGAGCTGTGAGAGACAGGTCGCCATTTTTCCGGATCCGGGACCGGGAGCGGTGACTACCACAAGGGGACGCGTGGTCTTTACGAATTCGTTCTTGCCATAGCCTTCCTCGCTTACGATCTTGTTCACATCACCGGGATATCCGTTTGTGACATAATGCAGATAGGTGTTTATATTATGGGTCTCAAGCTTCAGACGGAATTTGTCGGCTGCCGCCTGCCCCGTATACTTTGTGATGACGACGGAGGATACGTAGAAACCAAGGTTTCTGAAGGAGTCTATGAGTCTGAGGACATCAACATCATAGGTTATACCGAGATCCTCTCTTGTCTTGTTCTGCTCTATGGCATCAGCGCTTATGACAAAAACTATCTCGGATTCATCCTTCAGGTTTTCCAGCATCTTCAGCTTGCTGTCGGGTTCAAATCCGGGAAGGACTCTGGATGCGTGGTAGTCATCAAAAAGCTTTCCGCCGAATTCCAGATAGAGCTTTTCGAATTTGTCT
>JAFSWJ010000212.1 GCA_017444545.1 Lachnospiraceae bacterium | reverse complement strand
TCCAAAAAATCATTGTAATCAGTCTGACTCCTTGCTATATCCCGTCCCAGCTTGTCATGCTCGATCTTCAGCCTGTTGATGTTTTCCTTCATGTCAAACAGCTTCTGGTTCATGATATTTCGCACATTTCGGGTCACGAACACCTTTCCGGCAGGAGGAAAATCAGGCTTTTCCACCTTTGGTGCTATCCGGACAGCCTTTACTTTCGGGCCTTTCTCAGCTTTCAGCTTTTCCTCTTTTGCGGGATCAACTGTCTTTATCGCGTTTTTGGGTATCGGACCCTTTCTTGGCTTCCCGTTTTTCAGGTATCCGGCCTCGGTCAGGATGTCCTCGATCTGTCCCTTGGTGCACGCATTCAGCTCTGCCAGGATCGTGACCTGCTTTCCCTTATCCTTTGCCTGTCTGTAACTGCTTATGATCTCTCCGTCTGTCATTTGCATACTTCCTTCAGCTCCTTTCTCATGATATTTCCGTAACTGTTGTGTTCATCTGTGATCGTGATATCCCGCTGCCTCGACAGCTCCATATACTCCTTCCACAGGTCGGCATTTGCCACGGTGCCCTTTGCGGTCCTCCAACCGTTCTCTGACCACTTCTTGTGCCACCCGTTGTTGATAATGTGCATAATCCCGTGATCAGATGGCACAAAAACAACCTCGGCGCTCTGATCGGTAATCCTTTCAAGGGCTTCTATCATGGCCATGAGGGTCAGCCTGTCCTTTGTGGTGTCGGGAACCGGCCTGTGTCCTTCCCTGGTATACGGCTCTCCGTTCTTCATGATGTATTCCATCAGGTACACATAGGCACCGGTCTTGATCCGTCCGATCTGGGAGGATGTTTCGATGTAAACGGTGACTCTTCCCACCTTAACCTCCTTTCCGTATAGTACAGGTATGAATATCCCGTATACGGGTTTATCCCCTGTCTGATACTGTCTTTTTCGATGTAAAAGCCCTCCGAGGGTTTGATTCCTTCCTCTGTGAGGATCCTCCTCATAGTCCAGTGGGAGTACTCCCTGACCTCCGGGACGGGACGCTCAAGGTTCCTGCTGCTCCCGTACCTCATGAAGGCTTTTTTGTCTTCCATGCCCATACCTTCAAAGTACATCTGTCCGGTGTCGCTCTCTGCCGGTTTGGTGATGTACTCGGCCAGCGCCTCGAAATCGCCCTCTTTGTACATAAATTCAAAATTGACATGTCCGAAGCTCCACGCCTTCCGGATCTCCTCCTGGGCATCTGTTCCGGAGGGGTTGTTGATGATGAAGTGGAGATGGATCCCTCCCTTCTTCCCGATCTCGATCCTGTAGACGAATTTGAAGGGGACTCCCGCTGCCTTGTATGTCTTTCTCATTCTTCTGGCAAACTCCGCCCTGTCTTTTTGGACCTCTTTGATAGATGGCCTCTTTCCTGCCGGATACTTTAATGTCACCCACAGATCTCCCTCTTTGAAGTTCAGCCTGATCAGACGCCTCATGTACTTCTCTTTATGCTTTTGATTGAGCTTTGCCTGGTATTCTGATGTGACCTTTGCCTTCTTTACCCGCTTCTCGCCTCTTGCTCCGTAGTTTCCTCTGTAGCAGTACTCATATTCATTTGTCTCTCCCAGGTGATATATCTTGACTCTGTACATAGATCGTCCCTAAGTTTAATTACTTGATAAAGTTTGCTGAGACGACCAAATGCCCTATATTTTGTGCATTACCGTTGACACTACCACAGGATGTGGTAATATATATGTAGCATTTGGTCGTGCTACTTATGATCTGAGCTGATAAAGATTTTCTTTATTGGCTCTTTTCTTTTTGTGCGACGTCGCACACTTCCCGGTACATATCAAAATCCATCTGTCTGTCCTCTGCGCAGCTGATCAGGCCCTTGTCGGCAAATAATACAAACAGGTTGTAGCCGACATATTCGGCCATGCTGTGAAAGTGATGAGGATCTATGTCATGGTTGTTGTGATAATCCACGATCATGTCCCTGGCCGCATCTAACAGCTCCGTCGCTTCTTCAAGATTGAACTTCTTATATAAAGGCTTTATCATTTTTTCATCCCTCCGCATCCACCAGCTGGTAAAATGCCTTTCCGCCTGTCAGCTTCATGATCTCCTTGCAGCGTTCATAATTGTCTCGATAGATATCTATTGTCTGACCTGTCTCTATGGTTCCAAGGTGTCTTCCTTTTTTGACCCTGCTTTCCCCGCTGCCTGTATCTTTTCCGTATCCGGTATCAAGAACCTCGAATACTCCGACGACCTCCCCAGGCTTGCCGTTATCGTTCAGATATATGATCACTGCTTTGCCGTACCATTCCTGCTTGCCCGCGGCTATCCCTTCCCGCATCCGGTCCCCCCGGCACCCTGTAGGGTTTTCAGAATAGTAAGCTGTGATATTCACCTGCTTCAGCTCCGGCTCTGCTCCCCATGCTTCCCGTGGCAAAGTCAGCGCTCCTATGATCATCCCCATCAAGAGTCCGATGAGAAGTCCGAATTCTTTTTTCATATCAGCTGTACCTCCGGATCTTGTTTGTCGAGTACATATCTGACAAGCTCTGCCGGTATCTCTTCCTTTCCGGTAAGCAGGCCGAGCAGATACCTCATGAGGTATATCCTGCTGTCCACTACCGGGACGGGCTCTCTGTCCAGTGCTTCCTTGATCTTCTTGATCTCTTCGTCGCTCATTTCTCCCTCCTTTGCTATCTGCAGTATCTCCTCGTTTCCAAATCTCGCATGCCTCTGGAGCAGCCAGAATTCATTCAGGGTCATGGATCCGATGTCTTTCATCCTGTGACGATGGAAACGGTCATACGGAAACCCTGTCTGCCTGGAAATCTCCATGTCGCTGTTTATGCCCGCTCTTCTGAATGCTTCCTTGATGATCTCTGCTCTTTCCATTACGACACCCCCTCTA
>JAFSWJ010000211.1 GCA_017444545.1 Lachnospiraceae bacterium | reverse complement strand
TTATCAACGGGCAGTGACTTCATCATCAGGTAATGGTCCGCCGTCCTGCATATAGTCCGCTGCTTTCTGAACCCCACCGCCTCAAAGGGTTCGCCGGAGCGTGTATCCCTGCGGTATTTCACCTCAAAAAAGACCCTGGTATCACCGTCAAGACCTATGATATCGATCTCTCCCATCCTGCATCTGTAGTTTTTTTCGATGACCTTTACCCCGTTTTCTTCAAGAAAGCTCACTGCCAGGTACTCGCCTTCCCTTCCTTTTTTCCGGGTATCCTTTTTCGCTTCTATTTTGTGCTTCTCCCGCTCATATCGATCTTTTGTCTGATCTTTTCCATATCATTGACAAAAACAAGGACCTCTGCCACCACCTCGTAGAGCTCCGGAGGGATCATCTCTCCGATCTCAAGATTTGCCAGAGTCTGGGCAAGTTTGCTGTCCTCGTGGACTGCCACATTGCTCTCTTTTGCCTTTTCTATGATCTTTTCCGCCACAAGCCCGCGTCCGCTGGCAACCACTCTGGGCGCCATATCTCCCGATTCATAGCTTAGGGCTACCGCGGTCTTTACCTTTTTTTTCTCTTCCGCCATTCTTTTCCCCGCACTTCCCGGATCCGGAAGCTACGCCTTCACATCAAAGGAAAGCTTCTGGACAAGCCTCTCATTCTTTTCAGTCCTGAACATTATCTGCGGCACATTCTTTTCCTCACGGTTTAATGCCACATCGGAGGTTATCCTGTATCCCCTTTTTTCGATCCTTTCATTCAGCTCAGGCAGATGCTCCGCGATGAAGTCGAGCAGCTCCGCCCTTTGCATGATAAAATGAGTCTTCACGTTTCCGTTGTCACTGTTCATGGATACATGAACATCCATGGTCCCTAAATGCTCCATGTCAAGGTGGAGCAGGGCCGATACGTTCCCTCCCTTTTCAGCCAGTTTCTTTTTGTTGGTATATACGTAGAGATCTCCGTGGGAAGCCTCATCATTCATTTTCAGCGGCAGTTGCACGTAGGTGAAGACCTGGTTCAGCTGGTTCATAAAATCCACGTTCTGCCTGATATTGACAGTATCCCTGAAAAGAGTGGTATCACCTCTCCCTGACTCCGACAGTGCCTCGGAAAGCCTTGCCGTATCCCGCACCACTCTTTCGTAATACTCCTTTACCTTTTCCCTGTCCGCCACATCTTCCGGTGACAAAAGAAGCCTGCCTGCGATCTCGTTTTTCAGCAGTTTTCCGTATTCGGCGCTTCCGGTCAGATCCTTTAAGGAAGCCGTAAATGCGTCCTTATTATCCATATCCTTTGCAAAATGATCCACAGCTGTCTTTATCATATCAAGAGTTTCGGAGGGGGACATCTTCGCTTCTCTTACATTTGTAGTTATGGATTTCGGGATCCCAAGTTCCTCCATCCTGTCTGCAAGCGTGTTTCTCTCTTCCCCGGTGAGAAGCCTTTCAAGATCCCCGGTAACGGTGTTTTTTCCGTAAAGGATCGAGGCGGGATCGGGCTCTTTTGCTGCCCCCGCATCCTGCAAAGCCTCTCCCTGAAGACCTGTATTTTTCAGACTGGCTTCAGAAGCAGCCGTTTTTTCCGCTTCAGGCTGCACTGCGGCTGTCTCCTCACCGTTTTCGCCCGCAGCTGTCAAAGCTTCCTCCTCTGCAATCGCTTTTTGAAGGATTTCGAGACTTCCCGTATCCTCCTGCGGTGTGAAGATATCCAAAAGAGCGTTGTTCAGGGACAGATCCTCTCCTGCTGCCGCTGCATAGCCCTCCGCCAGAGAACTGACCTCGGATGCGATCTGATGTGAATTGCTCCTGTATATCTCAAACTGTTCGGCATTTTCCTCCGAAAGCGGTATCCCCAGCTTTTGCATCTGGACTATGGATGTAGGAGCCGCCTTAGGATAGGAAGATACCGTACGCGCCATGTCCAAAAGGGAGTTTACGTCTATGGACATGCCCTCCTTCATCATTGCCTGGACCATCTCGGAATTTCTGGAATCCACGGGAAGCTGGGCAGCATTTAAGGCCTTTGCCACCTGGCTGTCGCCTGCCAGATTTGCGTACAGCGGAGTCAGTGAGACCTTTCCTCCGCCGTTTCCCGTGATCTCAAAGGACATGGTCTGCCCAAGACTCAGATTCATCCTCTGCGAAAGCTTTGCACTGAGGGTGCTTCTGTCAGCCAGCAGCAGCTCCAGCGCCTGTCCGTCGATATTTGTGATCTTTCCGGTGAAGGTATCACCCACGTTCATGTACCTGATATTCCGGGCAAGACGAACAGCCTCGCCCGAAGGGAGCCTGCTCTCCTCCGTCTGCGAAGCACCGCCGATATTGCGTCCTCCGCTTTGGAGGATCTGATTTTCGTGACTGACTCTGATACCCATAATAAAACCGTTTCAGATGTATTTATGTATGAAGCTTCTCCTGTGGATGGGGGTGGGACCCAGTTCCTTCAGGGCTTTTATATGTGCCGCAGTCCCGTATCCCATGTTGCCTGCAAAGCCGTATCCGGGATAGATCTCATCATATTCCTTCATGTACGCGTCCCTGGTCACCTTTGCTATGATGCTTGCCGCCCCTATCGAAATGGATTTTGCATCCCCTTTTACTATCGGCACCTGCCTGATATCGATGCCGGGTATGGTGACCGCATCGTTTAATAGTATATCGGGTGTGACCGCAAGTTTCTTTACCGCCTCCCTCATGGCCTCATACGTGGCCTGAAGTATATTGATCTCGTCTATCCTGTCATTTTCCACCCGGGCAGTGGCCCAGGCAACGGCCTTTTCCTTTATTATCTCACAAAGCTCCTCCCTCTTTTTTGCGGAAAGCTTTTTTGAATCATTGATATAGAGGATATCACAGTCCTTTGGGAGTATCACGGCACCTGCCACGACAGGTCCGGCAAAGGGACCTCTGCCCACCTCATCTATCCCGCAGATGTTTCCGAAGGAAGCGTACTGCCTTTCGTAGGCAGAGATCTCCCGGGTTCTCT
>JAFSWJ010000026.1 GCA_017444545.1 Lachnospiraceae bacterium | reverse complement strand
TCAAGACCGGTATTAGAACCCCAAGCGCCACCCTCTACGATGGATGTGCTTTTCTTAACGATCTCGTTGGGGCTTACTGAAAAACCAATACTAGGTACGTTGTCAACTCCAGCCTTGTCATCGCTTACAGTGACGTTCTTGATCTTAAGCGGCCCATTTGTTGTATTCAGAATAACACCGGGGAGTACCGTGCTATCAAGACTTGCATTTCCTGACACTATAATCTTCTTTATCTCGAGTAAGTCAGACCCTTTATAGGTTACAAGAAGTGATTTATTTGCAAGCTCATTTATGCTTACTCGATACACTCCTGTTTCCGCACCATCGTCAAAGATCACAGCACCATTTGTCATCGTTCCATTTGATGCATCAACCAGGCATGCTGAAAGAGTAGTTGAGGGTGTACCATTGTAATCAAACCCTGAACCAGCTTCCTCTCCAGCAGGCTCCTCTGCCTCAACTGCTTCAGCAGGCTCTGCTTCCTCTGCGGCTACAGGCTCCTCAGCTTCTGCTGCGGGTGCCTCTGCTGCGGGCCCTTCAATTGTTGTTTCCTCGGGAACTTCCGGTTCAGACTCGACCGGAGTTTCTGCGACGGGTGCCTCTGCCGCGGGTTCTTCCACTGCTACCGGATCGGTAACCTCGTCTGCGAAAACAGCGGTATTCATGGAAAATACCATTGCCAACGCGAGAACCACTGACAGAATCTTCTTCCACTGTCTTTTTCTCATTTCACATATCATCCTTTCTTTTAAAATGTGTGCACGTGTGTGTATACCGCTGTTTGCCAAAAGCTCTCGCCAGCTTTTGTCCTGTTCCTACATCGCCTTCGGGTTCGTACACCCTGTCCGGAAAGAGGTGTGAGGCTCTTACCCCGGATACCTGCGGTCCCTCGTGTGAGTAAAGGACCGTTCGGTCAGCTCTCATTCATGACGTCCCGTGTGAAAGGAAATCATGCTTTCGGGCACAGTAACCGACAGTTATATACATACATTTGTAAAACTAATACAAATGAAACCAATTGTCAAGAAATGATTCTATTTTATTATTCGTATTCTCTCAGCAAATTTTGGGGACAGAAAAAAATCACCGGAAACCTTCCGGCCTCCGGTGAAAGAATCATCAGAATCCCTTATTACATTGACATGGCCTTTGCCAGGGCCTTGAAGTTTGCATCGTCTGCGGGCTTTCTGGTGGAACGGATGGTGATCACGGGCTCGGCGATGGTGATGTTTTCCATATTTTCGAGGTATTCCCTCATCTTTTTTGCGGCCATGGGAGCCCAGGAGCCGTTCTCGATGATACCGACTTTGCGGTTTTTGAAATTTTTGATCTTCAGATGATGGAGGAGATCGTTCATGGGAGGAAAGATCTCAAGGTCATAGGTACAGGCCGCAAGAATCATCCTGTCGTAGAAAAATGCCTGCTCAACCGCCTCGGACACATCCTCTTTTGTCAGATCCATGGTCACAACCGTCTCTCCCGCAGCTTCCAGCTCCTTTGCAAATTCCAGCACGGCTTTTTTCGTATTGCCGTGGATCGAGGCGTAGGGCATGAATATCCCCTTCCTGTCAGGCCTGTAGCTGCTCCAGGTGTCGTATTTATCAATAATAAAAGCAATATCGTCCCTGTGGACCGGTCCGTGAAGCGGAGCTATCACGGAGATGTCAAGCCCCGAAGCCTTTTTCAGAAGCGCCTGGACCGCTGCCCCGTGCTTTCCTACTATATTAAAGTAATAATGCCCCGCATCGGCGATCCATTCCTCATCATCCTCAAGTGCCCCAAAGGTTCCAAAGGCATCCGCCGAAAACAGTACCTTTTCCGTCTGTTCGTAGGCTACCATGACCTCCGGCCAGTGCACCATGGGTGCCATGACAAACTGAAGGGTATGTTTTCCAAGAGACAGGGTCTCACCCTCATTTACCGCACGGAACCTCGCACCAAGGTCAGTCTCAAAAAACTGTGTGATGAGCCTGCCCGTCACCGCACTTCCGATGATCTCCATCTTCGGATACATGAGCGCCAGTTTTTCGATATTTGCGGCATGGTCGGGCTCCATGTGAAGCACCACAAGATAGTCCGGCTCCTTATCCTGAAGGATCTCCTTCAGATTTTCAAAATAGGCTTCCGTCCCTCTTTTGTCCACGGTATCCATGATGGCAGTCTTTTCATCAAGGATCACATAGGAATTGTAGGATATGCCCTCAACGGGATACTGGCTTTCAAAGACCTCAAGTTCTTTGTCGTCAAAGCCTGCATATTTTATACTTTCAGATATCTCAGTGCGTCTTTTAACTGTTTCGTTCATTTTTCTTCCTCCTGTATTCACAGACTAAATGCGGGAGCAGGAGCCAACGCGAGAAATGCTTATATCCTACTGCATCAGCCTGGAATTCTCCACATCAAACTTGTCTCCGAAAAGACGATTCACTGCGGAAAATACCGCCCTCACGGACGCTCTCGTGATATTTGAGCTCACGCCTACGCCGTAGGTGATCTTATTATCATCCGGAGAGAGCATGTGTATATACGCTGCAGCCTGGGCGTTTGAACCGCCGGTGAGCGCATGCTCCTCATAATCAATGACCTTGACATTGATCCCGAGCTCATGTGAAAGACCGCGTCCCACCGCGTCGATGGGTCCGTTGCCCACGGCCTCAAATTCCTTTGTCACTCCGTGATCTGTATAGGTAACCTTCACCTCGGTATCAAAATCAGAGGTGTCCGTACCGTCGGAGAGATCGATGACAGAGATCTTTCTGAAATGGATGGGCTCCTTCTTTTCGAGGTAGTTCTGCCTGAAAAGCTCCATGACCTGATCGGGAGACACCTCACCCTGCTTTTCGGATACTGCC
>JAFSWJ010000210.1 GCA_017444545.1 Lachnospiraceae bacterium | reverse complement strand
GGTTTAAAAAAACCCCGCAAACGCAGTGTTTACGGGGGTTTCAGGCTAAGCAGGTGATGGGAATCGAACCCACGTATCCAGCTTGGAAGGCTGGTGTTCTACCATTGAACCACACCTGCAACAACTTTTACATTTTACAAGGCTTTTTTTTCTTTGTCAAGTGTCTGTCGAAAGTTATGTCCGGCAGCCTGTGAAGACCTGTTTTATGAAGTCAGGTCCACGGGATCGCCGCTTACTGCGTCGGTGCCTTTGCCGGTGTTTCTGTTGATCTCGTACCATGCAGAAGTTGCTGTATGATCTCCCATATCATCGTAAAGATGGATCGTGACCAGGTCACCGTTTACGCTGTCTACTTCACTGATGCCCGGTCTGTATCCGGATTCCTTTTCATAATGGTCAAGAGCCATATTGCAGAGTTCTTCATCTGAATAGCCACCCTTTTTCCCGGGCTCCTTCAGGTCGGTTTTCAGGATCTTTACCGAGGAGAGGGGAGTATAGCGGATATCAGCGTAATTGCCCTCTGCTTTGCCTACATAGCCGTCAAAGGCGGCCTGATCCACAGGATTTGCCTTTGAGGCATCCCACAGGCAGCGATCCGTGGAAAAATACGGTCCCGGTGCAGGGAAGCTTCCGTCATAAAGAACACCGTCAATGGGGTACAATGCCATATAGGGCCCCTCCATCCTGTAGTGGAACAGGGCAAAGCTTGTTGCGGAACCTGACCCTTCATTATATATGGTGTCATCCTTGCCGAGGTAGTACCTGTCACGTTCTCCTCCCTCGATGACAAGCCTTCTTT
This sequence comes from Lachnospiraceae bacterium, assembly GCA_017444545.1. Taxonomy (GTDB): domain Bacteria; phylum Bacillota; class Clostridia; order Lachnospirales; family Lachnospiraceae; genus NK4A144. The sequence continues at coordinate 2,732 of JAFSWJ010000210.1, read as the reverse complement.
CACCATCCTTTACGGTATATATCTGGTAGATGGAAGGCTTGTAGTCCCCTGTGAAGTTTTCACCTATGAAAAGCTCATCAATGCCGTCCCTGTCCACATCACGCAGATAATAGCCTATCCTGTTCATCGGATCATCGCTGTAATCCATTGCAGCCAGATAACTCAGCCGGTTTTTCTGGAGTTGATCCGGATCCCACTGTTCATATACGGCAACCGCATAGTTTTGGATGATCTCGTCGTACAGACCGGCTGCTATCTGTTTTTTGTTGTCTTCAAGCCACTCGTTGGAGATAAAGGTGTAGCCATCCTTTGTCTTTTTGAAGCTTGTCTTAAAGGAGGGCTTCCCGTTTACGCTTCCTCCTTTTACATAGGTGATATTATATATTCCGCCTGTAATATTTCCTGAAACACACTTTACCGGATCAAAATTGGTATCTCCGTGCTCGGTAACATAGAGCCCCGGTTTTTCAAGATAAATCCAGGTCAGGGGATGAGCTGCTTTTGCATATTCCTCACCGGTCATTCTTTTCACAAAATCGGCAACATCGCTTTTTTTGAAAACAAACAGACTTCCGAGGGGCTCTTTTTCACCTCCTGCAGCCACGTATTGTTCTTTTTCCTTTGCTCCCAGTTCACTTTTGCTGATCCCGCATCCATTGTACAAAACTTCATTCCAGAAGATATCGGACGGTTTTGAGTACTCGCATTGCAGGAATCCGTTGCAGGAAGCCGAATTGAGATCTTTTTCGATCTGAGCCAGAAGCTCCTTTGCCACCGGTCCGTCCTTCGGGGGAACTTCTTTTTCTTCGGCCTTTTTATCATCCTTTTTTTCCGGTTCCGGCTGTTTTTTTTCAGCTGCCGGTTCGTTTTGCGTGTCCGGCTCGGCCTTGTCCGTTTCCTCTACTCCGTATTCCGAAGCTACTTTGTCGACATCCTCCTTTGTATCATCAAATACGAATTCCTCAGGCTTTTTCCCGCATCCGAAGATGAGAGCTGAAGCCAGGAGTATAATTGTCGTTATTGCAGCTGTTTTTCCTGTTCTTTTCATTTTCTGCTCCTTTGCACATCGCTGTCAAAATAATAACGGCGTCGGGATACCCACGCTATATGCCGTCAGCAAAAGGGATGATAGCACATATTTCCTTTATTATCAATAAAACGGCGGGCATCCGGTTACCGGACACCCGCCGTCACGATCAGGCCTGACCTTCAGTTCCACTTCTCTGAATGTGAAAACTCCTCATAGTACTCTTCAAAAAACTCCACCAGCTTCTTTAACATAGTGACCGCCTCCTTTTCTATTGTGATTTTTTCTCTATTCTTTTCTGTTTTGAGGTTCCCTCTCTCTTTCTGATTCCATATTAACGCTTTACATGAGTATGGTAAAATACATATAATAAAGGGGTGTCGATACCTTTTGGGTATAGTTTTCGGGAAAGGATGGTATTTAAGATGGAACTCAGACATCTGCGCTATTTTCTCGTGGTGTGCGAAGAGATGAATTTCACCAGAGCGGCCGAAAAACTCATGATCGCCCAGCCTCCGCTAAGCCGTCAGATAAAGGATCTGGAGGAGGAGCTGGGAGTACCGCTCTTCATCCGGGAGCATCACATACTCAGGCTTACAGATGAGGGAGTAAGGTTCAGATCACATGCAAACAGGATAATTGCACTTGCCGACCGTTCCGTGGAAGATATCAGGGAGATGAGTACGGGACTTCAGGGAACCGTGTATATTGCCGAGGTGGAGGGAAAGGCCCCCCATCTCACATCCTCCTTTATCGCGGATTTTGCCGGCAGATATCCGGATGTACAGTATAATATATGGAACGGAAATTCAGATGAGGTGGTTTTGAGGGTAAAGAACGGTCTTGCAGACCTTGCCATAATAATGGAGCCCTACGATCCCCAGGGCCTGCACAGCGTATCGGTGTATACGGAACCCTGGGTTGCCATGTTTTCCTCTGATCACCCGCTTGCAAAAACAAAAGGGAAGACAGTTCAGTTAAAGGATCTGGCTGAACATGAACTGATCATACCATCAAGATCCTCGAGACTGCAGGAGATAAATGACTGGTTTGCACCGTTAAATATCACACCTGTAATAAGAGCCCGGATATCGAATGCGACAACTGCATACGAGCTTTGCAAACAGAATGTAGGTGTGGCCATCTATCCGGCTGCTGCGGGAGATCTCATCAATGACGGCAAGGTGATGATGAGGAGGATCGCAGATCCCGATCCGAAGGCTTCCTATATATTAATCTATTCGGATGAGCATCCTCTGTCACCTGTGGCGGAAAAATTTATAGAGAATGTGCTGGTTCGGATAAAGAGCAACGATCTTTAACCTGGGGGCGGTGGATCTGTTAACTTTGGTTGGTAGACTGACAGAACGGACAGAGATAATATTTTGTTAAAAATAATTGCAAAGGTGGGATAAATATGAGAAAATATTATCTGGACAACATCAGATGGATGACAGTGGTCCTTGTCGTCGTGTATCATGTGATCTACATGTACAACGCAGAGGGTATTCCCGGAGTGGTGGGAAAGATCACGGAGCTTGATGTACAGTACTACGATCTTTATCAGTACATAGTATATCCGTGGTTCATGATCCTGCTGTTCATGGTGTCGGGAATCTGTTCGAAGCTGTACCTTGACACACACTCCGAAAAGGAATTTGTGAGGAGCAGGACGAGAAAGCTTCTGTTACCGGGCACGATAGGT
>JAFSWJ010000209.1 GCA_017444545.1 Lachnospiraceae bacterium | reverse complement strand
ATTTCCTCCTCTTTGTGCAGGCGGAAGTGTCTTTATAATTCCGGAACGGATGAGAAAGGATGTTTTTGAGGTTCGGGATTTTATTAAGAAAAATAATATAAACGGGGGATGCTATTCAACCCTCTTCGGTCAGCTTCTCGGGATGGATGAGGCTCCTCTTGATGTGGACTATTTTGTTCTGGGCGGCGAGGCCATGACCCAGGTTCCCAATGTCAGGGGAAAGATCTACAACACATATGGACCTACCGAGTTCACGGTGGATTCGACTTTTTTTGAAATCAAAAAGGGATGCGGATACGATAATATCCCAATCGGGAGACCGCTTTGTAACTGCTCGGCCTACATAGTAAATGATAAGCTTGAGCTTGTATCAAGGGGAGAAACAGGTGAGCTTTGTATGACCGGCCCCCAGCTTGCCATGGGTTATCATAACCGGCCGGAACTTACAAAGGAAAAATTTACTACTCTTGACCTGCAAAACGGAGAGACGGTCCGGATCTACCGTACCGGGGATCTTGCACGCTGGAATGAAGACGGACAACTTGAGTATGCCGGCCGTATCGACACCCAGGTAAAGCTTCGAGGGTTCCGTGTAGAGCTTGGCGAGATCGAACGCTGTGCCCTGTTATTTACGGGAATGAGTCAGGCAGCTGCAGAGGTAAGAAAGGACACGCTCTGTCTTTATTATACAGTTTCGGCAGATGTGGACGAGGAGGAACTGAAAACCTTCATGGCCGGAAAACTTGCTGATTTCATGGTTCCGCAGATATTCATAAGAATGGAGGAGATGCCTGAGACGGCAAACGGAAAGATCGACCGGAAAAAACTGCCTGAACCTGTTTACAGGTCGGCGGGGGAATATGTTGCGCCTTCAACAAAAGAAGAGTGCATGGTGGCAGAGGCCATGGCAGAGGTTCTTTCCGTGGGGGAGGCTGTAAGCGTTACCTTTGACTTCTTTGAGCTTGGAGGAGATTCCATCAAGGCGATCCGTATGGTAAGCATCCTTCGAAATAAGGGCTTCAGGGTTTCAGTTGCCGATGTAATGAAGGGACGCACGGCAGCGGGCATAGCAGCGCTGCTGCATGATGCTGAGGAAGATACGGATAAGCAGGAGATCGACGATAAGGAAAGGGTCTGGAGCGAAGAAAGCATAAAGGCAGTCTGTGACAGATTTGAAAAGCAGGGAGAAAAGGTGGAGAGGATCTATCCTCTGACCCCCATGCAGGAAGGCATGCTCCTTGAACACGTTTCACATCCGGAAAGCTTTGCCTACCGTATAGCGGATATTTATGAATGTACCCGCCCTGTTGATGAAAAGGAGCTTCGCAGGGCAGTGGATGCTCTTGCAAAAAGGCACGAGACGCTCCGCTCAGCGATTCTGTACAATGGTCAGGCAGAACCCCGTCAGGCTGTGATCGACCGGGTATTGCCGGTCACATATATTGACAGGACGGATGCTTCAGACATTTTTGAAGAACTCATGAGGCTTCGTACGGATATTCTGAAAACTGCCTTTGATCCGGAAAACAAGCCTCTGACACAGTTTGTTTATGTACAATACGGAAAGCCCTCCGACTATCTCATCTTTGTTTCTCATCACATAATAACGGACGGCTGGAGCTTTGATGTTCTGCTAAAGGACCTGAATGCCCTGCTTAGGGGTGAAGAGATACCCGAAGGCATCCCGGGACTCTATGAAAAGGTTGTCCGCAGCCAGCTTTCACTTGACCGGGATGCGGCCGTAAACTATTTTACGGAAATGCTTTCAGGTTATGAAAATTTTGCCGGTGTCCCGTCCTGGGGGAAGGTTCCCGAAAAGGAACGTTCAAAGGATGACCAGTTTCGTTTTACATTATCTTCCTCTGATACAAAAAAGCTTTCAGAGCTTTGCCGAAGATCAGGCGCCACTTTATCGGACGGCTTCAACCTCACCTGGGGTCTTGTTCTGAAGGTTTTAAACCGCATCGATGATGTGGGATTTACCACTATAGCTTCGGGACGTGACGGCTTTGATATGGACTTAAGTGACAGTGTGGGTCTGTTCTTAAATCCCGTTCCGGTACGTGCAGACTTCAGTAACGGAACCGAAACAGCCCGGACGATGCTTAGAAAGCTTCGTGAACAGGCAAACGCATCAAAGGCCTATGATTTCTGCCCGCTTGCGGACATTCAGGACGCTTTGGGGGGAGGGATCAGGCTTGCCGGATTCAACATCTCCTTTGAAAACTTCAGCGAACCCGACACCGGGGAGGCAGCTCTGGTCCCGAT
>JAFSWJ010000208.1 GCA_017444545.1 Lachnospiraceae bacterium | reverse complement strand
TCTCCCGGGCTTCCCGTTGTAGAGCATGACGGGAAGGAGGGACGCGCAGGACATGAACTGGATCCTGCTTGAAAAGGGGATCAGCGCGTTCACCGCCCCGGCAGTCTTTAAGGGCATCCTGTCCCTGTAAAGGTAAAATACCGTGATGAGACAGACTCCTATATATCTGTAATCCGTATGCGCAAGCTGGGCGATGGCTCCAAGGGCTGCCACCAGCACAAACTGCAGCAGGGTGTTGAAAACAAATCTGTCTATGAGCACGATGGCAAGGAGACCCAGGAAAAGGGTAAAAAATACATTCTGACCTCCCATGTCAAACACCGCACCCCTGAAGGCCAGGTCAAAGGGCACCTCGGAGATGAGGGCAAAGACCGCAAGCCTTGAAAGATACTTTCTCACGTCCTTTGTATGGACATAACCCTCCACTATGAGGAAGGCATAGATCGGAAAGGCAAGCCTGCCTATGTATCGAAGCCATCTGTACTGTGGCAGGAGCACATCTCCCGTATGGTCGATGATCATGGTGACAAGCGCCAGAAACTTCAGTGCAAAGGTACTCACGGCCTACTCCTTTTTCGGAGCGGCCGCAAAGGTCTCGAGTACCATGACGCTCCTTTGCTGTACCATCACTTCCCCTGCCTCTACCGGAACAGGTTTTTCCAAAAAGCCCTCATCCGTAGACATCACTATCTTCCATTCCTTGTTCTTTGGGGCTTTTGGCGGATGAAATCTGTGATCCATCCAGTGCATGTTGTAGATCACGAAAAAGTCGTCATCCCTGCCGCCCTTTGCATTCTTTTCATAGGCGCCGCAGTACATCACGGCAAAATGCCGGTTATAATTTGCAAAATCGGCATGCCAGGCCTGCTCCCCGTGGAACGAAACATCCGGATATCCGCAGGAGATATAGTCCATCATCTTTTTCCTTGATGCACTCTTAAACACCGGATGAGCCTTTCTGAAGGCTATGAGCTTTCGCACAAAATCGTATATGTCTTTGTTCTTTTCAAGGTCGTTCCAGTTTAAGTAGGAGGTCTTATTATCCTGACAATAGGCATTGTTGTTTCCGTTCTGGGAATTGAGGAACTCGTCTCCCGCACGCAGCATGGGCGTGCCCTGGGACAGGAACATGAAGCACAGGGCATTCCTGATCTGCTTTTTACGCAGCTGGTTTACGGACTTCTTTCTGCTCTTTCCCTCGGCGCCGCAGTTCCAGCTGTAGTTGTAATCCCCTCCGTCCTTATTATCCTCACCGTTTGCCTCGTTGTGCTTTCTGTCGTAGGATACGAGGTCGTTAAGGGTGAAGCCGTAATAGTTTGTGATATAGTTCACCGCCGCGCACTTTTCCGGATTGTTCAGGATGTGCATGGCAAAGGAGGAAAGCATGTCCTCATCGCCCTTCAGGTATTTCCTGCAGTCGTACATGAAGCTGTCAAGCATGGCGCCGGCATTTTTCCTGTCAGGCGTGGTATTTCCGTAGACCGCATCCATATCGGGATCGGTCACCAGGATCTTTGTGCTCTTTAATAAAGGATCGGTGAAAACATTGCGAAGCGGCAGGCTGCTGCCCAAAAGCTGCACTCCGTCTATGCCGTACTGCGTGACCCAGTATCTGATGCAGGCTGTGATATAGGATTCCGGGGTGTCATCCGGAAAATAAAACTGCAGGATAACCTCGAGCCCCGAGTCGTGAAAGGCCCTGACGGTATCCGCAAATTCCTTTGAAGGATCGCCGCTGCAATAGGCCTGCTTGACCGCAAAGTAGTTTCCCTTTGAATAGCCCCAGAAATTGAGTCTTTTTTCACCCGATATGCCGGGCTCCATGGTTTCGTCAAAATCATAGACAGGCTGAAGGATCACGGCCGTGATGCCTGTTTTTTTAAGATATGGAATCTTTTTTGCAAGAGCCTTTATGGTCCCTTTTTCATCAACACCCGAGGAATTGTCTTTTGTATAACCCCGTACATTTAACAGATAAAAAACCGAATCGTTCCAGGCCGTCTCCGGTCTTTTGCCTGTCCCGGGTACTTCGGGCTTTGCAAAAAGACCATAGATCCTGCGCTTTCCAAACCGTTCGTTTCCTGTAACCGCACAGGCATAGGGATCTATGCCTTCATTGTTTCCGTATCTGATCCTGTATGCAAGCTCTGAGGCATCGATGCCGCTGATCTTCACGGAATGCATGTCTCCGAGGACGGAGTCCTTTGGAAATTTCACGGACCCTGCTTTTTTCAGGCTCTTTTTGTAAAACAGCTCCAGTATCAGCGGTCTTCCCTGTCTGTTCTCTACGGCAATATTGACCGCGTCACCCATACAGGTCACGCCCGGTCTGGAACAATCTCCTTTTTCTGTTTTGATCTTTAGCATTTCAACCCCTTGCATCCCGCCCGAATACGGATAGTCCAAATATTCTATCACATTTATATACTTTTAGGCAAATAGGTGCTACAATATGTGACGTTTGAACGGGAAGTGTATATTTTGGCTTTAAAATACAAGTATTTTCAATAAAGGAGAATCGTATGATCGAAAGAAATGAGGATGAAGGTTTCATTGAGGTAGAACTGGATCTTGATGACGGCAGGACCGTCAAATGCGACTATATAACAAAGCTAACCGTTGACGGAAAGGACTATATCGCCCTGACGCCGCGCACGGATGAGGGAAACGACAGCGAGGATCAGGATGTATGGTTCTACGGTCTTGAGGGAGACCTGGAGGATATGGATCACGAGCCTGAGCTTGTGTACATAGAAGATGATGATATCTATGAAAAGATCATCGATGCCTTTGACGAATTCCTGGATGAACAGGAATACGAAGAAATGGCAGATGATGGGGAATAATAAATAAATCAATCAATAAAAAAGGGGAGAAACGGTCATGAACGAAAGAGAACATTTAAGGAGCCGTCTGGGCTTCATCATGCTTTCCGCAGGCTGCGCCATAGGCTGCGGAAACATCTGGAAATTTCCATGGATGTGCGGACAGTACGGCGGCGGCGGATTTGTGCTGGTGTATATTATCTGCCTGATATTGTTGGGAATGCCGGTGCTTGTCATGGAATTTGCCCTGGGCCGTGCCTCTCAGACAAGCCCTGTCTATATGTACCAAAAGCTCCAGAAGCCCGGAGGAAAATGGGGGATCTGGGGCTATGTCTGCCTTTTGGGAAATATCTCCCTGATGGCCTTTTACACTGTTGTAACAGGCTGGATCATTTATTATTTCTGGTCATTTCTGACCGGAGCCACCTCTGATCTGGGCTTTGTTCCCATGATCACAAACCCCGCGATAAACGTGGTCTTTCTGGCGATCACCGTTGTCTCGGCTTTCTTCATCCTGAGTTTCAAGCTCCAGAGCGGACTTGAAAAGGTCACAAAGGTCATGATGACCGCCCTCTTCGTCCTCCTGATAATACTTGCGGTTCACTCCATGATCCTGCCGGGCGGAGGTGAAGGTCTGAAGTTTTATCTCATGCCTGACTTTTCGGCCATAGACGGATCTGTGGTGGTGGGTGCGATGAATCAGGCATTTTTCACTTTGTCTTTGGGAATCGGCAGCATGGCGATCTTTGGAAGTTACATGGGAAAGGAGCGCTCCATCACGGGAGAGGCGATAAATGTCATCGTCCTTGATACCCTGGTGGCTCTCCTTGCGGGACTGATCATCTTCCCTGCATGCTTTTCCTTCGGGATCGAGGTTGATGCCGGTCCAAGCCTTCTTTTTGACACGATGGCAACGGTGTTTAACAACATGGCAGGCGGAAGGCTTTGGGGAACCCTCTTCTTCCTTTTGATGGTATTTGCTGCCATGTCAACGGTGCTGGGTGTATGTGAAAACATCCTCGCCATGGTAAGAGAGCTTTTCAGGCTTTCACGTCCGAAGGGCTGCATCCTTTCAGGCATCGTCATCTTCCTGC
>JAFSWJ010000207.1 GCA_017444545.1 Lachnospiraceae bacterium | reverse complement strand
CGTTTCTCTGTCCCACTTTTATGTCAACTTATCCTGCGCCATATTTTTGCACAATTACCATTATTTTGATTTACATAATCTTGGGACAGAGAAACGTCCCCTGTCCCACCCCTGTCCCACGCTGTCACGCTACAGATATTTCTTCAGTTTTCCGCGGATGCGCTGCAGCGCGTTGTCCGTGGATTTTTCGTCACGCCCGAGTACCCTTGCGATCTCGGCATATCCCATGCCTGTCATATACAGATCCATCACGCTCTTTTCAAATGCCGAAAGCTCATTTTCGATGGCTTCCGATATCTCAAGTGCTTTTTCCTGACCCAGTATGATGCTCTCCGGTTCGGTATCGCTGTCCGCAGGCAGTATATCCTGCAGCGAAACCCCGGCATTTCCTCCATCCTCCCGGTTCTCACCGTCATTATAGATGGAGATATAGGTATTGAGGGGCATGTGCTTCTTGCGCCCCGAGAGTTTGATGGCGGAGTACATCTTTCTTGAAACACAAAGCTTCGCAAAGGTCCTGAAGCTTGCATCCCTTCCGCTGTCATAATCCCGCACAGCCTCAAACAGACCTATCATACCCTCCTGTATGAGATCCTCGGTCTCGCCGCCTATGATATACATGGAACCCGCCAGGTTCCTGACCATATCCTTGTACCTGACCATCAGTATATCCACGGCAGGCTTGTCGCCGTCCCTGTATTCGATTATGAGCTCCTCATCGCTCAAAGACGTTAATTCCTTCATTAATTCTCCAACCTGTATCACGGGGACGGTTCTCTGTTACAAAAGTGTATCACAGGGACGGTTCTCTGTTACAAAAGTCCCGGAAAAACACGTGAAATGCCGATAAATACTGATGTTACAGAGAACCGTCCCCCTGATACAGCCTCTGCCTCACGATCTCGTAGCACAAAACACCCGCTGCCACCGAAGCATTTAAAGACTCTATCTCACCCTTTACGGGAATGGATGTCACAAAATCGCATTTTTCCTTCACAAGCCGCGAAACGCCTTTTCCCTCGGCACCGATCACGACACCTATGGGCCCGGTAAGCTTCTGCTCATACATGCACTGTCCGTCCATATCCGCACACACAAACCAGAGACCCTTTTCCTTCAATTCCTCAATAGTCCTTGAAAGATTCGTAACCCTTGCCACCGGTGTATGGTTTATGGCCCCCGCCGAAGCCTTTGCCACGGTAGCGGTCAGTCCGACCGCCCTGTCCTTCATTATCACGACACCGTGGGCTCCGCAGACATTTGCGGTTCTGATGACGGCACCCAGATTGTGAGGATCTTCGATGCCGTCAAGGAGTAATAAAAACGGATCCTCGCCCCTTTCCCCGGCAATCCTCAAAATATCATCAACCTCCGCATAGTTCATGGCTGCAATGCGCGCCATGACCCCCTGATGAGAATGAGTCTCACTCATCCTGTCAAGACGGCTTTTGTCCACATACTCTATCCTGATGCCAGCCTTTTTTGCCTCCCGCCTTATGGTAGACATAGCCCCGCCCTCGGCACCGTCAAGCATGTAGATATGCTCTACGCTCTTTCCCGCCCTCAGTGCCTCGATGACTTCATTGCGCCCCTCAAACAAAAGACTGTCTTCCCTTTGCTCATCCTTCATAAAATCCATCCTTCACAAAAATCATCCTTCATAAAATCCATCCTTCACAAAAAACATCCTTCGCAAAATCCATCCCTCACTTTGCCGCCTCTCCATCCATGCATATATCGATCAGCTCGTTTATCCTGTCACTCCTGCCCTCGAGGAACAGATACCCGAAAAGTGCCTCAAGCGCAGTTGCCTTCTGATATTCATAGACCGTGGCATTCTTTGCATGATGCTCAGGCTTTGAATTCATGCCGCGCTTTACGGCTTCCCGTTCATCATCAAAAAGCCGTTCCGATATCCTGTCAAGCGCTTCCGCCTGGGCAGGCGCCCGCACTATCTTTGACACCCTCGCATGAAGTTTTGCGGCGGACATATTCGCCCGCCGCACTATTCTTTCACTCACATACAGACTGTATACCGCATCACCCATGAAGGCCAGAGCCAGTCCGGAATAGGTCTTCAGACTCTCTCCCATTTGACTCCCTCTCTGGTATCCTTCAGCACGATGCCTTTTTTCAAAAGTTCGTCCCTGATCTCATCAGCCCTGGCAAAATCCCTGTTCTTTCTGGCCTGCTGCCTCTCCTCGATCAGCGCCTCGATCTCACCGTCAAGATCCTGCTTTGCCTCCTCCACAACAAGTCCCAGCACGCCGGACAGCTCCACCACGATGCCTTTTAGCTGCATAATAAAACCAAAGCTGCTTCCCTCGCCCGTTTCCGTATTTGCAAGCTTTACAAGCTCAAAGATCACGGAAATGGCATCTGCGGTATTCAGGTCATCATCCATGGCAGCGATGAATTTATCCTTTAATGCAAAAGCCTTTTCAAGTGTATCCCTTTCGCTGTCCGAAAGCTCTTTCTCCTCCGCCTTTGAGGCCCTGAAATCAAGATCCGATACACAGTTTCTGATCCTTGAAAGACCCGCTTTTGCAGACTCCATCAAAGAGTCGGAAAAATTGAGCGGCGACCTGTAATGAGCACTCAGCATGAAAAAGCGCAGCACCTGCAGCTCATATTTTGCCGCAATGTCCCTGACGGTGAAGAAATTTCCCAGAGACTTGCTCATTTTTTTATTATCTATATTGAGAAAATGATAGCCACCG
>JAFSWJ010000206.1 GCA_017444545.1 Lachnospiraceae bacterium | reverse complement strand
TTTTTGCTGTACACCATCCTCGTGTGGGCATCCGTCCTGATCTCTGCCTTTGTGGACAATATACCCTATGTTGCGACCATGCTTCCCGTGGTCAGATCCATATCAATGTCCATGGGACTTTCACCCTTCCTTTTGTATTTCGGCCTTCTGACAGGAGCGACCCTTGGAGGCAACCTGACGCCCGTTGGAGCATCGGCAAATATCGCGGCCATCGGAATACTTAAAAAGGAGGGCTGCGAGGTGTCCTTTAAGGACTTTGCAAAGATCGGCATACCCTTTACCCTGACCGCAGTGTTTGTGGGATATGTTTTTGTCTGGTTTGTCTGGAAATAAAAACCGGAAAAAGGAGAAGAAATGAACGCTTTTTTGAACAGGATAGAAAGGAAATTTGGCAGGTACAGTGTTCCGCAGCTGACCAAATTCATCATCCTCACCTATATCATAGGCTATCTTTTGTATTTCATTCAGGCTCTCACCCATGTGAACGTACTGAATCTCATATTCCTAAGCCCCGGACTTATCATCAAAGGAGGGCAGGTCTGGAGGCTTGTGACCTGGATATTCATGCCCCCCACAAGACCCGATATCTTCACGGTGATAATGCTCTTTTTCTATTATCAGATCGGTACTGCCCTTGAGCAGACCTGGGGCGCCTTCAGGTACAACCTGTATATCTTTTCGGGACTCTTTTTCATGCTGCTTGGAGCCTTCATCCTTTACGGCTTTGGCATAAATGTGGACGGCATGTTTACCACCTACTACATAACCATGTCCATCTTTCTGGCCTTTGCAGCCTGCTATCCGAACATGCAGGTCATGCTGTATTTCCTGATACCCTTAAAGATCAAATACCTGGCCTTTCTGGATGTGGGTCTCATAGCCTTCAGCGCCATCAGCGCCTCTGCGCCCGAAAGGCTTGCCATAGTCTTTTCCATGCTGAATTTTGTGATCTTCTTTTTCACCACGAGAAATTACAGGTCGATCTCACCCTCGGAAAGGGCAAGAAGGAACAATTTCAAAAAAGCCGTTGAAAGAGGTCCCTACGGCTCGGGAAATCAGAGTACGGGCGGATTCTTTTCGGGCAACAGACAGAGAGTAAATTACAATGCTAGCGAGACCGCAAAAAAAGGTCAGATATCAAAGCACAAATGTGCCATATGCGGCAGAACGGAGATCGACCATCCTGAGCTTGAATTCCGGTTCTGCTCAAAATGCGAGGGCAATTACGAATACTGCAACGATCACCTCTTCACACACAAACATATTCATTGATATGATGTCAGCCCCTGCGGGAGCCTGACAACACGTGAATTTGAAAATACAATTATAAAATAGAGAAAGGAAGAAAGATGAAGATAGAGGATGTAAAGGAATACGAAATAGTCAAAAAGAAGGACCTGCGGGACATCAGATCAAAGGGTTATCTTTTGAGGCACAAAAAGAGCGGTGCCAGGATAGTCATCATTTCAAATGACGACAGAAACAAGGCCTTTTATGCGGCCTTCAGGACTCCGCCTTCGGATTCCTGCGGGACCCCGCATATACTTGAACATACGGTGCTCTGCGGTTCGAGAAAGTACCGTGCAAAGGATCCCTTCATAGAGCTTGCAAAGGGATCCCTCAATACCTTCCTCAACGCCATGACCTATCCCGACAAGACCGTATATCCCGTTGCCAGCACCAATGACAGGGATTTTGCAAACCTCAGCGATGTCTATATGGACGCGGTGCTCCATCCCAATATCTATGAGAACGAAAAGATATTCAGACAGGAGGGATGGCACTATGAACTGGACAGCCCCGAGGGGGAACTGACCGTAAACGGCGTTGTCTACAACGAGATGAAGGGAGCCTTTTCTTCTCCCGATGACATCCTTGAAAGATATATCTTCAATTCCCTTTATCCCGATACCGCTTATGCTCTTGAGTCGGGCGGAGATCCCGATGAGATCCC
>JAFSWJ010000025.1 GCA_017444545.1 Lachnospiraceae bacterium | reverse complement strand
AAAGCCTGATCTCCTTGATCTCAATGGTCTTTTGCTTCTTTTTCGCATCCTTTTCGCGCCTGACCTGTTCATACTTGAACTTGCCGTAATCAACGATCCTGCAAACAGGCGGCTTTGCGGTAGGGGCGATCTTTACCAGATCGAGTCCCGCCTCCTCGGCCATGGAAAGCGCATCCCTCGTGGACATGATGCCAAGCTGCTCTCCGTTTTCTCCGATCACGCGGACCTCTCTGTCCCTGATCTGCTCATTGATAAATAAATCGCTAATCTTTTTTTCCTCCGATAGAAAAACACATGCCCCGGATATCTGTTTTTGCATAATAAAAGCGGATATCCGCGCAGAATATCCACCTCGTTCGATCAAAAATGATAAACGCCTGAAGCTCTTTTACAAAGGCCGCAGGGTGAGAGTAGAACTCTGCTTTGTTCAAACACAAGTGATAAGATAACACGAACCGGCCCGTCCTGTCAACACCGGATTTTTGTATCAGGGGGACGGTTCTCTGTTTCGTGAAAAACCGAAACGGAGAACCGTCCCCTTGTTTCTTTAAATTCCGAAGCCTCCTTCGATGTTCTTTTCTTTCATGAGTCTGATGAAATCCTTTGCCGGAACCGGTTTTGCAAAATAGAATCCCTGCATGGCATCGCAGCCCATCATCTGCAGACGCCTTGCCATTGCCTTTGACTCCACGCCCTGGGCGATGATAGCCACCTTCTGGTTCCTGAAGGTCTCTATGACATCAGGCAGAACATCGGAATCGCTTTCAAAGTATGTCCACACCAGGGATTTGTCCATCTTGACAAACCTGAAGGGCAGACTGAAGACATTGACGATATTTGAATAGCCTATGCCGTAGTCATCCAGTATGAATTCCGCACCTGCGGCTATGAGCTTGTCCATGTTTTTCCTGACAAAGAAATCCTTTTCGGTGGTTGCGGTCTCGACGATCTCAAAGAGGAACCTTGTCATGGGAACCTCGTACTTCGCCGCCGTCTCCATGAATTCCTCCGCCATCATCTCCCTCATACACTGATAGACGGAAAGGTTGATGCTGACCTTTTCTATGCCGTACTGCTCGATATCGTTTTCATGCAGGAATATGCAGACCTTTTCAAATATCTGTCTGCCAAGCTCCACCACCGTGCCGTTCTCCTCGGCCTTGACGACAAATTCCGTGGGGGATACGAACCCCACCTCTTCATCAAAAAGCCTTGCCAGGATCTCGGCTGTCTGGCCCTTTGCTTCCCTGGTATGAAAGATGGGCTGGAAATAGATCTGAACGCTTTTATTATCGATAGCCTTTTCAAGGGCACGCTCCACCGCAGTATCCCTCTCGATGCTGCGGCTGATCTCCTCGTTGATCACAAGCTCCGTCTCCGTGCGGGTCAGCTTGTGGCGGATGTATTCGAGGTTTTTCAGCGTGGACTTGAGCTCCTTTCCCACATACTCGTAAGGAACATAGGTGGAATACACGGAAAAGATGATGTCATTATTATCCACCCTCCAGGGCTCCCTGAACCTGTCCCTGATCACCTTTGCCGTATCATCAAAATCGGATCTGTAAAGGTCTAACAATACAAAATTGTCCGAGGAGATCCTGAAGATGTAGGCCCTGTCGTACATGGTCTGGATGTAGGTGACGGCCCGGCGCAGGGCTTCATTGGCCCTTTCCGTGCCATAGACGGACTGGGTGATCCTGAAATTGCTGATGTTCAGATTGATGAGATCGTACCTGGTCTGATCCGTCGCATATTCCGAAACTATCTCATTGAACGCATCGAGATTAAAAAGATCCGTCTCCTTGTCTATATACATGTCCGGGTTCTGCAGCGACAGGTACACGACAACGATGGCGATACTGGTCACGGCGTTTGCCAGCAGCGTCCATCGGAACAGGAACGCCTGGAGCGCGACTCCGGATGCCACGGCGATCAGAAAAAACACAACGCTCCGAAACTGCAGGATGCTCATCATCTTCCGGTAAACGATAACAAAAACCGCCGACATCAAAAGATAAAATGAACTGAGGAGAAACTCCATCAGAAACGCGGGTCCGTGAACATATCCCTCCACCGGATCAAACCGGTACAGAAAGCCGGTAAAGGGCGATGCCACTCCCAGAAACATGGACATCAGGAAGGGCA
The DNA here is from genome assembly GCA_017444545.1 of Lachnospiraceae bacterium. Classification (GTDB taxonomy): domain Bacteria; phylum Bacillota; class Clostridia; order Lachnospirales; family Lachnospiraceae; genus NK4A144. The sequence continues at coordinate 2,372 of JAFSWJ010000025.1, read as the reverse complement.
CGCATAAAAGTATGAAAACAGGCTTTTTTATCATATCCTGCCTGTTTGAGAGCGCCAGCAGATACAGAAACACAGACAGCATCAGCATGGCGGATGACACAAAAAACAGCACATTTATCAGGTGCAGCACCGCCATGGGATAATTGTGCCAATTCGAATCCATGTAGGATGAGAGGATGTCAAGCACCGTCACAAAAGTCACTATAATAAGAGAAAAAACGAAATACCTGTTTTTCCTTGTCGGTAAATGCTTCTTGCTGAAAAAGAAGTATATGAAGATCAGATCGATGACCGCTGCCGCGATCTCAAAATCAATATTCCACTTCAATTATTTCTCCGCTTCCTTTTCGGGTCTCCTCACCCTGTCGTCGATCTCTGCCCTGATGTTTTTGATAAATGCATCTATATCCTGAGATCCCTCGTCGCCGGCAAAGCGGGAACGCACCGAGATCTGTCCGGACTCCTGCTCCTTTTCGCCGACTATGATCATATAAGGTATCCTCTCAAGGGTAGCCTCCCTGATCTTGAAGCCGATCTTTTCTGCTCTCTCGTCAACTTCGGCCCTGATGCCTGCATTTTTGAGCTTTTCACAGACCTTTCCCGCATAATCCATGAATTTGTCCGAAATAGGCAGTATCCTTGCCTGCACGGGACAAAGCCAGGTCGGGAACTTCCCGGCGTAGTTTTCTATCATCACGCCGATGAAACGCTCCACCGAACCGAAAACCACCCTGTGGATCATGACGGGCATGTGCTCTGCTCCGTCGGCTCCGATATATTTCAGTTCGAAGTTCTGGGGCAGCTGGAAATCAAGCTGGCAGGTAGCTCACTGCCAGGTCCTGCCCAGGCAGTCCTCCACATGGAAATCTATCTTCGGTCCGTAAAAGGCTCCGTCGCCTTCATTTATCTCATAATCAAGACCCATGTGCTCGAGCGCATCCTTGAGTCCGTTGGTAGCCTTTTCCCAGTCCTCATCGGAACCCATGTGATCCTCGGGCATGGTGGAAAGCTCTATATGATAGGTAAACTCGAGTTTATTGTATACCTCATCAACTATCCTGACTATGTGCCTGACCTCATCCTCCACCTGATCCATGGCGATGAATTCGTGGGCATCATCCTGATGAAACGCCCTGACCCTCATCAGTCCGTGCAGGGCTCCGCTTTTTTCATGGCGGTGCACCAGTCCCACCTCCGCAAATCTCAGCGGCAGCTCTCTGTAGGAACGCGGCTGGCTTTTGTATACGAGGATGGATCCCGGACAGTTCATGGGCTTTAAGCAGAATGTCTCCTCGTCGATCTGCGAGGTGTACATATTCTCTCCGTAATGATCCCAGTGCCCCGAGGTGATCCACAGCGACTGGTTCAGCATTACGGGGGTCTCTATCTCCTGATAGCCGTTCCTGTAATGCACCTCTCTCCAGTATTTCATGAGCTCGTTTCGAAGGATCATGCCGTTTGGAAGGAAGAAAGGAAAACCGGGACCCTCGTCGGCAAACATGAAAAGCTTCATCTCTTTGCCGATCTTTCTGTGATCCCTCTTTTTTGCTTCCTCTATCATGAACAGATAGTCATCAAGCTGTGACTGTTTCGGAAATGCCGTGCCGTAGATACGGGTGAGCATCTTATTATGCTCATTTCCCCTCCAGTAGGCTCCCGCAAGCTTCATGAGCTTGAATGCCTTCACGCCCTTTGTGGACATGATATGCGGTCCGGCGCAAAGATCCGTGAATTCTCCCTGCTTATAAAAGCTGATCTTTGCATCCTCCGGCAGATCCTGCACCAGCTCCACCTTGTAGGGCTCGTTCTGCTCCTTGAAATAGTCGATGGCCGCCTGTCTTTCCATCTCGAAACGTTCAAGCTTCAGATCCTCTTTCACGATCTTTTTCATCTCGGCTTCGATCTTTTCAAGGTCCTCCTCGGTGATGGGATCCTTGTAGTCGACATCATAATAAAAACCGTCGTCGATAGAGGGTCCTATGGCAAGCTGTATTCCGGGGTACAGGCGCTTTAAGGCCTGGGCAAGCACATGGGATGCAGTGTGCCTCAATGTTGCAAGACCGCCCTTGTCATCTGCCGTCAGGATGTTCAATGTGCAGTCTTTGTCGATGACTGTCCTGAAATCCATCCTTTCGCCGTCGATCTCAACGGCATATGTATTCCTCGCAAGCCCCTCACTGATATCCCGCGCTATGTCATATGCACTCATGGGGGATGCGTATTCCTTTACCGAACCGTCCTTTAATGTTATCTTCATAATCTCCTCCCGTTATCTTTTGTGTCTGTGCCCGTTCTGTCAGGATGCTCTTCCGCAGCAGTTCTTGTATTTTTTCCCGCTGCCGCAGGGGCAGGGGTCATTCCTTCCTATCTTT
>JAFSWJ010000205.1 GCA_017444545.1 Lachnospiraceae bacterium | reverse complement strand
GGGGATCGGCCGGATATGATATCAGCGAGCAATCAGCCGGTGTTTCTTAGCGAGACAAGGTTTGATAAATTTTGCGGGTGCAGCGGCTTCGACTGATTTTCAAGTCGAAGAACGATGCAGAGCAAAATTTTGTCATCAAACCGAAGTTGAGCTTAGAAACAGCCGAGCGCGAGTCGATATCATGTCTGGCCGATCCGATCAACCATAAAGATGACAGGGGGACTGTCCCGGTGTCACATTTGTTAACATAATTGTGGGACAGAGAAACGTCCCCTGTCCCACTAAAAAGAACCGCCGGGCAGTCTCCTGTCCCGACGGTTCCCGTCACATTGCTACTTTGCTGCTGCGTACTTCCTGTTGAACTTCTCGATACGTCCGTCAGCACGGGCAGCCTTCTGCTGTCCTGTATAGAACTGATGGCATTTCGAGCAGACCTCGACCTTTATCTCCTTTTTTGTGGAGCCGATGGTAAAGGTATTTCCGCAGTTGCATGTCACCTTTGCCTGAAAATACTCAGGATGGATTCCTTCTCTCATGATCTTCTCCTTTTCAGCGGCTGTAGATTTCTGACCCGCAGCCAGTTTTGATTTGCTATCTGTATCCTGCTGTCAACCGTGACAGCCTAAAAATATTACCACACCCTGCAGACTATTGCAAGTGAAAAAAAAGAAGCCCTATGCGGTTTTTGACAAACAAAACCCTTTATATGTATAATTTCCCTGTATCAGCCGGCCTGTCTTTCCGGCCGGAAAAATATTATCACGGATAAAGGAGTATCATATGGAAAACGAAACCCCCGTAAGTGTAGGAGACTGGATCTTAACCATCTTTTTGACCTGTATCCCGCTTGTAGGCATTATCATGCTCTTTGTATGGGCCTTTGGCGGCGGAAACGCAAAGTCCAAATCCAACTGGGCAAAGGCACAGCTTATCTGGATGCTCATAGGCCTGGTGCTCTCCATTGTTTTTTATGCTATCCTGGGAGCCAGCCTGCTGGCACTTGTACAATCCTACAGCTGATCTGCATGAATGCGGGACGGAGGACATATCTCTGTCCCGCTTTCACTGTCTGTTACGCATTTCCGCTTTTCACATCATACTCAAACCTGTCAACAGACGCCTCACAGCCTTCATCCAGAATCACAACAACCGCAAGATTTCTTTTGTCAAGCGGGATACCCGTGATCTCCGCCTTTGTACTGCCGGTCAGAAGTTCTGCCGATCCCGTCATCTCATGCGAATATACATCCCAGACTTCAACTCTGCCGGCAATATCTTCTTCACCCTTTGCCGTATAATAAATACCCACATCAAGACTTCCGCTCCTCTCTCCAAGCAGCGGTCCGGATATGATCTGCCCGCCGTCTCCTGTAGCAGTCAGCCTTCCATTTTCATCGATCTCACCATTTTTTATCTCATAACCGTCAGTGAAACAAAAATCGACAGCGTGATCATTGTACCGGATTCCCGCCACGCCATCCATCAGACTTTTTCGGGACCGGTAGATCACATAATCCCTGCACTCACCGGTTTCCTCATACAGATCCCGGATGTACCCGGGAAGTTCCCCTATGTCCGTGATATCCTTATTTACCACCAGGATATGATCTTCCGCGATATTTGAGGCATCCGTCAGATCCATATAATAATCGTTTACTATCACACCTCTGTAATTAAAACTGTCCTCCTCCGTATTGTACGCAAGATAAACCTTTCTGTTTCCGTACTTTGTAAGCCTTGCATATTCCGCGGCACTTGTGTCCTCCAGAAAGATCACCTGCTTCTCATCATAATCATCAAGGACCTCCAGCACCTCTGCTATCCTTTCATTTTCCGCCTTCATCGCCGGAAAACAGTTTCCTTTCAACACGTCCATATCAGACAGCAGCGCAATACAAAACAGCAAAAACCAGACCGCCAGGTACGCCGCATATACCGGAAGCCGGGTCTCGGCCAGATCCTTTTCCGCTATGCGGTCAAAAAACAGGCCCTCAATGATAATGACCATGGTAACCGCCACCGCAAGATACCTCGGCTGGCTTCCCATGCCCGTAAACCAGAGGATCACAAAATTGAAAATGATCACACTGATGAGACAGAAAACGATCTTTATCTCTTTTTCCGGGCTGTTCTTTTTGCTCCCGATCAGGGATAAACGCCCCAGGATGATCTTTCTGAGATAATAGATCAGCCCTGCCGAAACAAGTATCACCCATATGCCTCTGAGCGTATACTTGATACCCTGGACCGACAAAACATCCACAGCACTATAAGGAAAACCTCCGAGATATTCAAAATAGCTCCTGAACACTTCAAAAAAAGACGATATCACCTGATCGAAGGATATCATCCTGACAGACATCGACACAGAACCGACCTTCATCAAACGTGATATGGCAACACCCAAAACAGAAAAGAAGGTCACAGCCACACACAGCAGGATCCTCCTGTTGACAAATGCGATCTTTTCGCCTTTCTTTTCGGTAAACAGCCTTGACAGGAAATAGCCTGCCATCACCGGAAGAGACCCCGACAGAAAAGTATACGGTCCGCCTGACACCCCGCACACAAGATTTAACATGCAGCATATGACTGCCAGAACATACCACATCCGGATGCGATTGTCGTAATCATTCAAAAGAAATATCAATAATAAAGGCGTCAGGATCTTTACAGAGTACTGCCCTCCGGCAAACCAGGTCATATTGTAGCTTAGCAGCTGCCCGAAGGAATACGGTATCAGCAGCATCACACAGGTCAAAATACACTCCGGATGCGAGATATTTTCCTGTCTGAGAATGGAATAGACGACAAGCAGCGTCAGGACCGCTATCAGGATATTTGCAATTCCAAAAGAAAGATAAATATTTCCGCAAAGTCCATAGATGGGTACTGCAAGCAGCAGCGGACAGTCTATCTCAAGTGTTGTCTGATTGTGCCATGCTGGGAGAAAGACCGTTTTCCTGTTCCAGATCTCCATCGCGTGCAAAAAAAGCTTTGCCACATCATTATCCATGGTTTCGGGGATGCAAAACAGATTTGTATATATCAGAAACAGGACCTGCATTCCAAGCAAAGCCAGCGCCGCAAAAAGGATGATCTTTCTCTTTCCCTTCCTTATCATCATTCTCTTCCTTTCCATCTGATCCACGCTATAAATCTACTACAGAAAACCCCTTTTTACAATCTCACTGCTACATGTTACAATAGAGGGCGGAGGGAACATCATGAACATACATGAATCGGCCGAGGACTATCTGGAGGCCATATTAAAGATAAGTGAAAAAAAAGGCTCCGTGCGTTCCATCGATATAGTGAACGAACTCGGTTTCTCAAAGCCGAGCATCAGCATAGCCATGAAAAGGCTGCGCGAGAACGGCTATATCGTGATGGATGAAGACAATCTCATCACGCTGACGGAAACCGGAAGAAACATCGCCGAAAAGATCTACAACCGTCACAAGACCCTCACTTCTTTTCTGATCGGCCTTGGCGTTGATGAAACGACTGCCGAAAAAGATGCCTGCAAGATCGAGCACGATCTGAGCGACATCACCTTCGAAAAGATAACGGAATTCGCAAAAAAGTTCAGATCATGACCTGATCTGAACTTTTTTCATATCACTGCATATCTTCCATCCCCGCAAACATCACGTTGTATTTTGTTATCCTGTCCCCCATTGTTTCTATCTTTGCCGCCATGAGATCCGGCGGATACATGGGATGCTTTCCTGCAAGATAATCCCCTACATCATATTCCTCATCTCCTATGAAGGTATCATCCGGCACGGTGAGAACACAGTCATCGTCAAAGTAGAGAGTCACGTTCTCATCCATGGTATAGGTGAGAGGAAAATACAGGGACATCCCGGCAAAAAATATCATGTCATCGTCTTCGTAACCATCATCGGCAAAATAGTCCGGGGAGCCCATCTGCTTGATCTGCTCTTCCTCGAGGGCGATCGTCATGCCATAGACGATCTTTTCCATTCCGAAATAATCCTCGTAACTTTTTTCCTCCTTAAAGACCCTTTCGTAATCCTCATTCTCATCAAATGCCGTCATGGACATGGCGGTACCGAAATCCCCTCCCCTGCTTATGGAAAGGATCATGTATTTATCATTTGCAAAATCCAGAACCTCGCCCTCTTTCAGCTCATCATACTCTTCTTTTTTGAGGACACAGGTCCCAAGCAATGCTCCCGTCACGCTCTTTTCATCATTTGACATGGGCATGAAATACAGCCCTCCCTCATGGGGAAAAACATCCGCAAGATTCTTTTCCTTTGACTTTGCTGCATTGAAGCTTGTGGACTCCTTTTCCTCTTCCTTTGGCTCTTCCTTTTCCGCCTCATCAGCCGAAACAGCATTTTCGGACTGTGTGTCCGGCTCATTGAGCAGAAATTCATCTCCGGAGGCTACGGTCTCTTCCTCTTTTGTCCGGCTCTTTCCGAAATCCACCGTCATGAACACCGCAATATTCACCATAATAACAGCGACTATAAACGCACCGGTCAGCAGATTCTTTTTTGCACTGTCTGAAATCGATACAGAAGTGATGCGCAGGAAAAACTTCCTGAACTGTTCCTTCTTTGCCTCAAGCTTTCTGACCTTCTTTACAGCCTTTTGCTTTGCAGCCTTTTCCCTCTGCTTCTGGAATTTTGCCTTTGCCTTCGCACTCTTTTTGCTCCGGCTTTCCTTCAGAGCCTTCTGCCTGTTCTTTTCCCTCTGTTTCTTTTCCGATTCCGAAAGCTCACTTGCCTTCTTTTCCGGAGACTTCTTCTTTTCATCCGGAGCCTTTTTTTCTTCCGGAGTCTTCTTTT
>JAFSWJ010000003.1 GCA_017444545.1 Lachnospiraceae bacterium | reverse complement strand
GTGATCGAAGGACCCTTTGGCAGATATGATCCGAAAACCAGACAGCAGCGGATAGGGCAGGTCTTTGATTCGATCGAAAAGCTCAATACGTTCAGGGATTCCTTTGAGATCGACAGGGTTGGCAGTGACCGGATGGACCCCGGAAGGGAAAACCTTGAAAAGATATTTGACAGCCTGGACGGATTATCTGTAAGCCCCGGTCCCGTTTTTGAAAAGAACGTCTCTGCAAAACCTTTGCTTGAGGAAGTAAAAAGCCTAAAAAACCGGATCACGATGGATATCCAGGCAAGAGCTTTGGACTCTGTTTCTGCAGAACTTGAACAGCTTAAAGAAAGCGGGGATATAGATAACTATGTCTACGAAGAGATAAAGCCGTATATTGACAGGGACCGGACCGTTCCGAAGCAGGAATACGGCAAGGCTGTTTCGGCATACAATGATCTTTCCGATTCTTATATAAGTCAAAATTCCTATGCGGAGGATCTGGCTGCCTATATGGGCGCGGTCAGAAACGGTACGGAGGCAAAGCTGGGTATAAAGACTGCCATGAAGGAGGATGACTGCCTGAAGGCGATAAACCGTATGCTCAACAATACCGATTCCTTCTTCCACTCTGACTCGCCACAGTTCAAATCGGTCAAGCAGGCTTTGTCAAAGCTTGAAAAAGGTACTCTTGATGACAGAGGCAGGCAGAAACTGAAGGATGACGTAAAGATGTGGCTTACCGACCCAAAACAAAAAAGGATCGACAATCACGGCAGGAACGAATTTGACAATACCAGGTTCAACTATATGTTCACTCTTGCAAACGAACTGGATCCGAAGTGGGCAAAGGAAAACTTCGATATGATGAAGCTTTCCATCCTGCCCGGAGACGGTGCAAAAAACAGCCGGTTCTACGATATCCATGATTTCATGAATTATACGCACAAGAACATCGTAGATGGCGGATTTCTGAGAGATCCACAGGCTGAAAAGAACGCAAAAGCCACTGTCTGGTATAATAAACCCCTGGCTGCAGGTGATGAAGGTATGGTTGAGGAAGCGGAGCGCATCAGAAAGGATGCAAATTATGCTGTCCGCGACAGGCTGAAGGTGGAGCTTGGAAACCTGGATCACATTACCGGACAGGAAATAGAAGAACCTGATCCGGAGATGAAGCAAAAACTTGGTTTGCTCTTTGCCTACAGGCATAAACTTGATAACCTGGTCTACAATAATGAATTTGTTAACGAAAGAATGGAAAAGACCGTTCTGAAGGACGCGAGAGACAGAGCACTGAACCAGGTGAATGCCTTCCTTGAGGATCCCGCAAACAGCAAAAGCAGGATCTACCAGAAAGCGCTTGCAGCCTACGGAGTCATCGATCCCAGAGCTGCCCACGATTACATCAAACAGTACAATCTTGCCCATGCAAACGACAAAAAGGCAAAGCCCGTAAGCCTCACTGATCTGGAAAAGAAGGAGGGGCTTGATATAGGAGCAAGAAAGGATTATTCAGACAAGAAAGCGGCCAGAAAGGCTGCAAAAGCAAAAAATGCATCAGATGGATGGGAGATCGTCCAGAAACCGAAGATGTAATCCGATATCGTTGGCATCCTATCCCGCAGCATTTCACAAAACGGAATGCTGCGGGATTTTTTTGCCTCTGAGGGTTTTGAGGATTAAACTGCCGATCTGTGGTATACTGTAAATGTTTCATTCGGATCGTAAAAGGAGGAGACCATGGCAGATTTTGTGATGGCCCTTGATCAGGGGACTACCAGCTCCAGATGTATCATCTTTGATAAAAACGGAAGGGTCGTATCATCTGCCCAAAAGGAATTTGAGCAGTATTATCCGAAGCCCGGCTGGGTGGAGCATAACCCGAAGGAAATATGGTCCTCGCAGCTTTCGGTCATGGCTGAGGCTGCAGCCCTGATCGGTGCAAAGGCGGATGATATGGCAGGTCTTGGCATAACCAATCAGAGGGAGACCACCATAGTCTGGGACAAAAATACCGGTGAACCCGTTTATAATGCCATAGTATGGCAGTGCAGGAGGACTGCGCCGATCATAGATGAGATCACGGGAAGAGGATACTCGGGTCTGATAAGGGAAAGGACCGGGCTGGTACCCGATGCCTATTTCAGCGCGAGCAAGATCAAATGGATCCTTGACAATGTCCCCGGAGCACGGAAAAAAGCTGAAGACGGAGAACTCCTTTTCGGAACGGTGGACACGTGGCTCATATGGAAGCTGACAAAGGGAAGGGTTCATGCAACGGACTACACCAATGCATCCCGCACCATGCTCTATGATATAAAGGCTTTGAAGTGGGATCCGGAATTATTACAGTTGTTTGATATCCCGGAATCAATGCTTCCAAAGGTTTATCCGTCGGGGCATATATACGGATATACCGACGAGGATATCGCAGGCGGGGGGATACCCATAGCCGGAGTGGCGGGTGACCAGCAGGCTGCTCTTTTCGGACAGTGCTGTTTTGAAAAGGGAGATGTGAAAAACACCTATGGCACCGGAAGCTTCATATTGATGAACACCGGCGGGGACGTCATCACCTCAAAAAACGGACTGGTGACGACCATAGCCGCAGGATGTGAGGAAAAGCCCGACTATGCCCTGGAGGGAAGCGTTTTTGTGGCGGGAGCCGCCATCCAGTGGCTTCGGGACAGCATGCGGATGATAAACAATGCAGCACAGTCGCAGGATTACGCTTCCGGGGTTTCATCGTCAAACGGTGTTTATGTGGTGCCGGCCTTCACCGGACTTGGTGCACCCTATTGGAACCAGTATGCTCTCGGAAGCATTTTCGGTGTGACCAGAGGCTGCAAAAAGGAGCACTTCATCCGCGCCACACTTGAATCCATAGCCTACCAGTCCTATGATGTATTCCGTGCCATGGAGGAGGATGCAAAGGTCGGCATCAAAGAACTGAAGGTTGACGGCGGAGCAAGCGCCAATGACCTTTTGATGAAATTCCAGGCGGATATCAGCGGCTGCACCGTCAGACGCCCCGGGTGTATCGAGACCACAGCCCTGGGAGCCGCATATCTTGCGGGTCTTTCCACAGGCTTTTTTAAAGACCGGGATGAGATAAAGAATACTATGTCGGAATCTTCCGAGTTCATCCCTGACATGGATGAAACAGAAAGACGGAAGCTCCTTGCCGGCTGGAACAGGGCAGTGAAAGCGGCCATTTTCTGGGCAAACAACGAATAATAAAAACTATGTCATTTATTAAGTAGTTCAGTTGTTGGTTTTTGCTTGTTTAACGAAGTAACATTGATCAATATCACGTTTGATAAGATGCTACACATGTAGGAAGAAACGAAAGGAGAGCATATCTTGAAAGAATCATTGAAAAAGAACGGAAAGGGCATAATCCTCATGTCGATCTCGGCCCTGAGCCTTTCCGTAGGCCAGCTTTTGTGGAAACTGGCAGATCTTGGGAGCATGATGGGTGATATAGGGAGTTTTTCAGGTGTCATGGCTGTATTTCTGAAGGTTCTGCCCGGATTCATCATATATGCCGTCGGAGCCCTCATCATGACAGTGGCCCTTGGATACGGCGAACTGTCCGTGTTGCAGCCGGTCAATTCCATGAGCTATGTATTTGCGCTGATCCTCTCGGCCATATTTCTGACCGAGCCCATAACTCCCTTAAAGGTCATCGGGATCCTTGTCATCATAGCGGGAGTCATACTGATGGGAGGCAGCAGCAAATGAAAGTAGTGATATGTGTTCTTTCAATGACCTGCATAGCTTCTTTTGCAAGTTATTTTCTGAAAAAATCATCAAATACAGATAATAAGATAAAGATCCTGCTTTCCCCCTGGTTCTATCTGGGAGGCATACTCTATGTCATATCCGCGGGAATCAATATCGTACTTTTACAGCTCATACCCTATACGGTTGCCATGCCTGTGGGTGCATTGACCTATGTCTGGACAATGTTCGTATCAAACAGGCTGCTGCATGAGACCATTACAAAAAGAAAGATCATAGGTATGTTTGTGATCTTTGCCGGAGTGGTCTGCGTGGCCCTGGGGCAGTGATCATGGATATACCGGAGCTCTTTCTTGAAAGAATGAAAAATGACCTGGGCGGCGGATATCCTGCCTTCCTTGAAAGCC
>JAFSWJ010000204.1 GCA_017444545.1 Lachnospiraceae bacterium | reverse complement strand
TTGGTAAAATATGTTATCACAAAATCATCCATCGACATAGTGAAAGCCATAAAAAAGCCTGATATCATCCCTCCTGAAAGCTGGGGAAGCATCAGTTCAAAAAAAGCCCTCAAAGGTCCTGCCCCCAGATCTCTTCCGGCATTATATATGGATATGTTCATTGTCCTGACCTTTGGCATGACCGCCAGAATCACATACGGGATGTTGAAGGTTATATGAGCGATGAGCACCGACACAAACCCCAGCGGCATGAACTGGATGATCCAGAGCATGAGGGCTATACCGGTGACTATGTCGGCATTGAGCATGGGTATATTTGTGATCATCATCATCAGTCTGTGATTTCTTTTCTTCATAGAATGTATCCCCAGCGCTGCTGCCGTCCCGATCACCAGAGATATAAATGCCGAAAGAAAGGCCAGCAGAAAGGTCGTGCCAAGAGCCGACCGTATCTGGGCATTGTGGAGGAGGGTTGCATACCACCTGAAGGTAAAGCCTCCCCAGACCACCCTTGACCTCGAATCATTAAAGGACAGTATTATCAGCACGGCAATGGGCGCATAGAGAAAGAGGATGATAAATAATATATAGAGGCGGCTTATTAATGCCCTGGCTTTTTCTACCAAGCTTCTTCCTCCTCTCTTTCATCCTTGTTTATCGTAAAGGTCATACTGATGAGTACAAATATCATCAAAGCGACAGACAGTCCCGCTCCCAGATTCCAGTTCATGCTGTGTATGAATTCCTGCTCAATTATATTTCCAACCAGCTGAAGCTTCCCTCCCCCCAGGATATCCGCAGTCACAAAGCTTGTCATTGACGGAACAAATACCATGGTGATCCCGCTCATAAGTCCCGGAAGAGACAAAGGGAACACCACCTTCCAGAAGACCGTTTTCTTCTTTGCTCCCAAATCCCTTGCAGCTTCGATAACATCTTCAGCTATTGCAGTGACAGCATCATAGATCGGAAGCACCATATACGGAAAATACTCATATATAACCCCTATCATTATGCTCAAGGGCGTATTTGATATGTCAAACTCCGCAAAACCGAGCGATCTTATTATCAGGTTCAGTACTCCGTTTGACGACAGTATCATCTGCCAGGCAAGAAGCTTCAGGATGAAGTTCATCCACATGGGAAGGATCAGTATCACCAGCATCATCCCGCTTCTTGCAAACTTCAGCCGTGATATCGCAAGTACCAGCGGATATGCCAGCAATATGCATATCAGAGTACACCCGAGAGCGATCTCAAGCGAAAAGATCAGGGCTTTCAGATGCACAGGCGCAAATATAGCCAGGATATTTGACAGAGTGAACGCACCGCTCCTGTCAAATACCGCGTATCTTATTATCACAACGAGAGGGATCACCGTAAAGCCCACTGCCCATATGACATAAGGACCGGCAAGCGCACTCCTTTTTCCCAGAACCTTACCCAAGCTTGTCTATGACCTCCTCATCGCTCGATCTGGGTTTCTTCATTATCTGGATGTTCTCAGGATCTATGAAGAGCCCGACTTCATTGTCCACTGCAGCAGGCACATTGCTCTGTACCGACCATTCATAGTCTCCTGCTGCAACGCTTATATCATAATAAGCCCCTTTGTATATCAGATTTGTCACTATGCCGTTTGTAAAGCCGCTGTCTTTTCCCACGATCACCAGATCCTCCGGACGTATGACCACATCCACCGGCTCATTTGAATCAAAGCCCTCATCCACGCACTCAACCTCAACCCCGTGGATCAGCACCAGCCGATCCTTTATCATGATCCCGTTTACGATGTTGCTGTCACCGATGAAGTCGGCAACAAAAGCATTCTGCGGCTCATCATAGATGCTCTTTGAAGTACCCATCTGCTGGATGATGCCCTGGTTCATGACCACTATCCTGTCAGACATGGTCAGTGCTTCCTCCTGGTCATGGGTCACATAGACAAAGGTTATGCCCACCTCGTGCTTTATCCTCATCAGTTCTCTCTGCATCTCATGGCGCAGCTTCAGATCGAGTGCGCCCAAAGGCTCATCAAGCAGGAGCATCTTTGGCTCATTGACTATGGCTCTTGCTATGGCGATCCTTTGCTGCTGCCCTCCCGAGAGGGAAGTGGTCATCCTCTCCTCGTAGCCTTCCATATTGACAAGCCTCATGGCGTATCTGACCTTCTCATTTATGTATTCTTTGCTCTTTTTTTTCAGTTTCAGGCCGAAGGCTACATTATCAGCCACATTCATATGCGGAAAGAGAGAATACTTCTGAAAAACGGTATGTACCTGCCTTTTCTCCGGCGGCATGGATGTGATGTCACTGCCTTCAAAAAACACCTGTCCGTGATCCGGCTTCACAAATCCGCCTATTATACGCAGAAGCGTTGATTTGCCGCACCCCGAAGGTCCGAGCAGCGTTACAAATTCGTTTTTTTCTATATTGAGGCAAAGATCATCAAGGATCTTTTTTCCGTCAAAGCTTTTGGATATATTTTTCAGCTCCAGTATAGTTTCGCCCATTTATGTGTTTTCCTTAATAAAAACCGACAATACGAATTAAGTTATACACTATTTTCACCGAATTGACAATCAGACACCGCATTGGTTAAAATAAAGGAACAAACTGAAAGGAGCTCTGTCACATGGATATAGTCTGTCTTGATCTTGAAGGAGTCCTGGTCCCCGAGATCTGGATCGCTTTTTCAAAAGCCACCGGTATCCCCGAACTTTCCCGAACCACCAGGGACGAACCGGATTACGACAAACTGATGCGCTTTCGTATCTCGATCCTGAAGGAACATGGTCTTGGTCTCAGGGAGATTCAGGATGTGATATCGACCATAGACCCTCTTGACGGAGCAAAGGAATTTCTGGATGAGCTTCGGAGTTTTTCGCAGGTTCTGATATTGAGCGATACCTTCACCGAGTTTGCAGGTCCTCTCATGAAAAAGCTCTCCTATCCCACCATTTTCTGCAACAGTCTGGTGGTTTCAGATACAGGCGAGATCACTGATTTCACCATGAGGATCGAGGGTGCAAAGCTTGCCACGGTCAAGGCTCTCCAGTCCATAGGCTTCGATACCATTGCTGCAGGTGACAGCTACAATGACCTCGGGATGATAAAACAAAGCCGGGCCGGCTTCCTCTTTCGCAGTACCGATCAGATAATAAAGGATAATCCCGATATCCCCGCTTTTGACGATTATCCCGGGTTTCTCGACGCCATCCGTAAGGTTTTTAGATGACCGTAGAAACAAATTCTCAAATTATCTGACAATTTTTTAAAAAGTACTTGCTTTTTCCCCAAACCTGTGATACCTTTATATTGTGTAAATGGATTTTTACGCCTATTTGTGTTCTTCTGATGACAACCGGAACGCAGATAGAAAGGTTTTATGGGGTCTCCCAAAATTCATGGAAGAAAGGAGGGGACAAAGATGGCTGGATTTGCATTAACAAATATCTACAACAATTTTCTAACCACATATGCACCGAAGTCTACGCGTTACGACAACCACAAGCGCGGCGAGTTAAAGGGCATATATGAGTCTATCGTCAGGCAGTCGAAAGAATCTCCTCTGTTTCTCATTGATTACGGAACCGAGACCACAAGCTACGCTGTCAATATGAAGGAAAATGCGCGCGAACTAAGCAATGTCATTTCCTCTCTTTCTTCAGAGGATACCATGAGCGTGCTCGACAAAAAGACAGCCTATTCTTCAAATGAAGATATAGCGATCGCAAAATACATAGGCGACAACAGCCAGTCCATAGATCCTGATGACGTGCCTTCCTTTGAGATCACCGTAAAGCAGCTTGCTTCATCCCAGGTGAATCTCGGAAAATTTATAGGCGAAGGTGACATGGATCTTGCTCCCGACACCTATTCATTTGATATAGAGATAAATGATACGGACTATGAGTTCCAGTTCAATGTGGAAGCCGGCGATACAAACAAGGATATGCAGGAAAAGCTGGCCAGGCTCATCAATCGCTCGAATATAGGAGTGAATGCAACAGTCGAATCTGACGGTACCGGTCTTTCCGCTCTCAGGCTTGAAAGCACTGCCACAGGCAAGCAGATTGACGGCAGGGATGTTTTCACCGTATCCGATGACAACACCAGCACAGCCTCCGGTGCGGTTGAGTACTTCGGTATATCCGAAGTCACCAGTCCTTCATCCAATGCGATATTTGCACTAAACGGCTCCGAACATTCGGCGTACTCGAATTCGTTCACCATAGACAAGGTTTACGAGATAACTTTGATGGGACAAAACGATGAAGACTCTCCTGTCACGGTAGGGCTTCGTCCTGATATAGAATCTCTTGTAGGAAATATCTCCGGTCTGGTCAAAGGCTACAACGATTTCATGAGAAAGGCCGCCGAATATACCGAAAGCTATGGCAGATCCACAAAATTCAATTCACAGATGAGAAGCATCCGCTCCCAGTATCAGAACGAACTTGATGCGATAGGTCTTTCCTTTGACGAAGACGGGATGCTGAATATAGACAAAAAGCTTCTGGCGCAATCGGCCGGCGAAGGAGATCCTCACGACACACTGAAGGCCATCACAAACTTCACAAACACCCTTGTTGACAAGGCTGCCGAGATCTCACTGAATCCCATGGAATATACCAGCCGGGTGGTCGTTGAATACAAAAATCCGGGAAAGAACTTCCCGAATCCTTATATCACAAGCATGTATTCCGGCATGATGTTCAACGGATATTGCTAAACAGGAGTCGCAAAACGGCTCCTGTTTTTATTATACTATAATATCCTGTCTGCCAGCTTCAGTGCCTCGTCTATCGTATCATCCATATCAAAATACCTGTACTGGCCCAGTCTTCCTCCAAAGATGACGTTCTCTTCTCTTTTTGCAAGCTCCCCGTATTTTTTGTAAAGCGTATTGTTCTTTTCATCATTTACCGCATAATACGGTTCTCTTTCCTCGTTCCACTCCAGAGGGTATTCCCTGGTGATAACGGTCTTTCCGGGGCTTGCCTTTTCATTTTCGGGTTCAAAATGCCTGTGCTCGATGATCCTGGTGTACGGGATTTCATACTCCGTATAATTTATCACAGCATTACCCTGGAAATCCGGCATATCAAGGATCTCCTCCTCAAAC
>JAFSWJ010000203.1 GCA_017444545.1 Lachnospiraceae bacterium | reverse complement strand
TTATCTGTTGACGGTTATCCTCGGAACCCGGGAATTTATATCACATGCCAGTTCATAATTGAATCTTCCTGAAAACTCACCCAGCATTTCCATGGTGATCTCCTCATCACCATCTTTTCCTACAAGTGTAACCTTGTCTCCCTCCCTGACGCCGGGTATATCTGTCACATCAGCCATGAACTGGTCCATACAGACCCTTCCTGCTATGGGAGCCCTTTTTCCTCTGATCAGGACATATCCTTTGTTTGAAAGGCTTCTGGGATACCCGTCCCCGTAGCCTGCTGGGATCGTGGCTATCCGTCTCGTGCCTTTTGCAACATATGTTCCGCCGTAACTTACCTCGGTCCCGTCTTCAATATCCTTGACAAAGACCACATGTGAACAAAGGGACATGACAGGTTTTAAAGGAACTATATCCTGAGGCACCTCATTTGAAGGCCACAGACCGTACATCGTGATCCCGGCCCTGACCATATCCATGTTCGCATACTTATATGAAATGATCCCCGCACTGTTGGAGCAGTGTTTTACGGGTATCTCATACATAAGCTCATCCCTGATCCTTTCACAAAAGCCTTTAAACCGCCCTATCTGACTGATGGTGGTGTCTCTTTCTGCCTCATCGGCCTTTGAGAAATGGGTAAATATCCCTTCCACCCTGATACCCGGAGTGTGAAGGGCATCATTTACATATTTCAACCCTTCATCATCAGCCAATATGCCTATCCTGGACATTGCCGTGTCGATAGCTATATGAACGGATATGTCCTTTCCAACAAACTCCGCCGCTCTGGAAAGCTCTGTCAGGGAAGCTCTCTGGAACACCGCGGGACGTATATCAAGCCTTGCTATGTCCTGATAGCAATAAGGGAAGGTATAGCCGAGAATGAGTATGGGTTTTTTTATCCCGGCATCACGAAGCTCCCTTGCTTCCTCAAAGGTTGCCACGGCAAATCCCCACAGATAATCCAGTTGCTCGATATTTTCCGCTATGGCAACTGCACCGTGACCGTACGCGTTTGTTTTTATTACAGCTGTAATAAGTGTTCCCTTTGCAAGGTTTGCTCTCATGCTCTCCAAATTGAACCTGACAGCTGAAAGATCTATATATGCAGCTACCCTCTGAGTCCCGTCCTTCATTTTTTTCACCTCAGTATCCCGCTTTCATCGATGGCCTCAACAGCTTTTCTGATTTCCTCAGGCTCAAGCACCAGCGCCATCCTGATATAGCCCTCTCCCAGTGGTCCGAAGCTTGCTCCCGGAGTACAGATCACACCCGTCCTTTCCATCAGCTCCATGCAAAACGAGAAGCTGTCCCCAAAGCCCTTCGGTACCGGAGCCCACACGAACATGCTTCCGTGGGAATCGGGCAGATCCCAGCCTATCTTTCGGAGTCCTCCGCACAGCTCATTGCGCCTTGCCTCGTAATCCGTGCATTGCTTTCTGACCATATCAAGAGGACCGGTAAGTGCTGCGACTGCCGCCTTCTGTATCGGATAGAACATGCCGAAATCTATCTGTTCACGGAGCTTTCTGAAGGCTGCTATGACATCCTTTCTGCCTATGCAGAAGCTTACTCTTGCACCTGTCATATTAAAGCTTTTTGAAAGACTGAAAAACTCCACTCCCACATCCTTTGCTCCCGGATGCTTCAAAAAGCTGCCTCCGACCTCGCCGTCAAAGATTATATCGCTGTATGCATTGTCATGGATGATGAGGATATCATATTTTTTTGCAAAAGTGATGATTTCCTCATATATGCCCTCCTTTGCAACACTTCCCGTGGGGTTTGAAGGCAGGGAAACGATCATATAGACAGCCTGACGGGCCACTTCCTCAGGTATGTCGGAAAGTCTCGGCAGATATCCCGCCTCATCTGTCATGGGATAATAAAACGGCTTCGCACCCGCCATATTCGCACTTGCGATAAAAACAGGATAACATGGACTTGGAAGCAATACCGTATCCCCTTCATCGCACAGAACAAGCCCGATATGTCCGATACCCTCCTGGCTTCCGTTGCAGGAGCATACCATATCCGGCGTGATATCCACATCAAATCTTTTCTTATAATAAGAACAGACCGCTTCGAGCATCTCCGGAGTATCCCTCAGGGAATACTTCCAGTTGTCCTGCTCTTTTGCGGCCTCGATCAGCGCATTTTTGATATGGGGAGCGGTCTCAAAATCAGGAGTCCCGACGCTGAGATTGTAGATCTTTCTCCCCTCCTTTTCCATTTCCAGCTTCTTTTTGTTGAGAGAAGCAAAAATCTCATCTGGAAACCTTTCAAGCCTCTTACTGAATTTCATGTATAATCTCCTTTGTTGCTGTCAGGCAGTTACTGCCTCGTCATTTTTCTTCTTTCTTCTCAGCTTATCAACGATCAGATAGAAAGTAGGGATCAGTATCAGTGTCAGGATCGTGGATGCCAGCAGTCCTCCGATGATGACAAGACCCATCGCCTGCATGATCTTTCCGTTTTCCGAAAGTCCGGAGGAAATAGGTATCATGGAAAGTATGGTCGTAAGCGTCGTCATGAATATGGGTCTCATCCTGCTCTTTCCGGCATCTATCAATGCTTCCTTTATCTCCATGCCGTTATCACGGTTCATGTTTGCCGTATCTATGAAAATGATACCGTTATTGACAACAAGTCCTCCTAGCATCAGGATACCCATCAAAGACACCATGGACATCTTGATATTAAACAGGAAAAGCATCAGGATGGAGCCTGTCAGCGCAAACGGGATACACATCATGATCAGCAGCGAATAAACGACTGACTCAAACTGTATCGCCATAACCATGAACACAAGGAATACCGCGATGACGATGGCACGGATGAGAGACCTAAACTCGTCACCTATCATCTCGTCCATCGTGCTTGCCTGTCTTTCCACTCCGCTGGGCAGTCTTGTGTTCTTGAAGGCTTCATCTATCTTCTTTTTAACGTCATCATACTTTTCAGTCGTTGTCGTAACATCAAGTGACGCATAATACCGTCCGTTGTACCGGGTTATATTCCTTGCCGAGGAAGCATACTGGACCGTTGCCACCTCCGAGAGCGGAACGCTCACTCCGGCCTGGTTCGTAAAGGTCATGGTCTCTATATCACTTATATTCTTGAACCTGTCCTTTGGATATTCAACGGTAACCTTGTATTTTTTGCCCTCTATATCAACATCCATCGGACTTGAACCGTTCATATTCTGGTAAACCATCTGCGCCAGAGATCCTGCGGTAAAGCCTCTGGCACTTGCCATGACCGGATCGATCACAACCTGGGCTCTGGTACCGCGTTCCGCCATGGATCCTTCAATATTCAGAACGCCCGGGATCTTTTCGATCTCTGCCACCATCTGATCATGACCCTGCTTCAGTCTGGCATAATCAGTACCGACCATCTCGACTTCTATACTGCTCCCCGAAGACAGGTTTCCGCCTCCCATGGATGATATGGCTGCAACGGATATCTCACACTCATTTGAGAAATCCTTTAATTCCGTGTTCAGATAATCCACTATCTCGGCTGTCGACAGCTTTGAATCCTCTGCCTTGTACGCGTAAACATTGGCCTGTGCCGAGGTCTGGTTGACTCTTGTCGTATAACCGTCAATATACGGGCAGTCCTCCACGTATTTCTCCAGCTCCCTGACCGTTCTGTTCATCGCATCAAGGGAAAGGTTCGGCCTGAATGTCATGGTTATACCGGCCTGGCCTTCATCTGTCTGCCCCATAAGCTCCATGCCCAGCTGCGGAACGAGGGCGACGGTTCCCGCAAAAAGAAGGATGGCAAAAAAGGTGGCAAGCTTCTTTTTGTTCAATATCTTCGCCAGCATCCTTCCATAGAATGCTTCCAGCTTCTTCATTCCCTTTGACACGGGATTTTTCAGATTTTCCTGCGGTTTATATACATTATAGAAGAAGGGAACTATGGTTATGGCTGAAAACAGGGATGCCGTGATGGCAAATATGATTGTAAATGCCAGCGGCTTGAAAAGCATGGCCGACAGTCCCTCCATTATTGCAAGCGGCAGGTAAACCACAACCGTGGTAACCGTCGATCCGATGATCGATCTCATGACTATCTTTGTTCCCTGATAGGCAGCATCATAGAAGGACATCTCCTTTTCCCGCAATCGGAAACACATCTCGATGACAACTATGGCGTTGTCGACCATCATTCCTATGCCTATGACCAGCGAGCTCATGGTGATTATATTAAGAGTGAGTCCCGCATAATACATGATTATGAAGGTGATCGCAAGGGATATGGGCATCGAGCTTCCCACGATCAGTGAAGCCTTGATATCGCCAAAGAAGAGGAACAGCACAAACATGGAAAGTGCGATTCCTTCAAGCAGTGTCCATCCTACAGATGAAAGCGAGGATTTGATCATGTCCGCGGAATCACTGACTATATTTATATCCAGATTGGGATTGCTCTCCTGTATCCTTTTGAGTTCCTTTTTTACCTGGTTTGAAAGGGTAACGGATGTGGATGACTGCTTTCTCTTCAGACCTATGCTGACATTATCTTTTCCGTTGTAGCGGCTGTCCGCAGTCCTTTCAGTCAGCGCATAGTCTATATTTGCCACATCCTCAAGATGTATGACCTTTCCCTTTGAAGTAGTTACCGGTATCTCCTTGAGACGCCTGATCGTTTCAAAATGGCTGTCGGCACTTACATTGAGATGCATATCACCGTTATCGGCACTTCCGACAGGCATGGTGAAATTGACCGCGGTGACGGCCTGGGCAATGGCAGGGACACTCAGTCCGTACTGTGCGGCATATTCAGGGATCACACTGATACTGATGTATTTCTTGTTTCCGCCGGAGATATCGATCTTTGCAAGGGCACCCACCTTCTGAAGCTCGGGCTCCACCTTTTCCTCAACCTCGTTAAGGACATCTATGCCTTCGCTTTTTGCAGTGACAGAAAGCGTCATATCGTCTCCGCTGTTCATGTCGATTTCCATGATCACCGGATCCTGGGCATCCTTGGGGAACTGGCTTTTGATCCTGTCGACTCTCTTTTTCACCTCGTCATAGCTTTTGTCCATATTGGTTCCGTAATCAAACTGAAGCATGACATAGGAATAATCATCGCCCGCCTCGGATACGGCCGTCTTGACGCCGGTGAGTGTTGACAGCTCTCCGACCATCTTCTGCGCGATGAGCTTGTCCGAATCCGACGGCTCGGCTCCCGGATATACTACCTGCACAGCCATATACGGCATTGAGATATCCGGCATCAGCTGCATGGTTATGGAAAGCGCGGCTACAACCAGAAAGACCACCAGTGCCATCAGACTGACAATGACAGTAGTAGGTCTCTTTAATATTCCCTTGGTAAGATGATGCATCGTTTTCTGCCTTTCTTATAATAAAACCGGATATTAATTGTTAAATTTCAGCTTCACGCCATCCTTGAGTTCCGAGGAATACGTGAGTATCACGCTGTCTTCGGCACTGATGCCTTCGGTTATCTGCATATCGGTATCATCCGAAAGCCCGGTGACCACATTGACCTTCTTTGCAAAACCGTTCTCCGCGACGAAAACATACGCCTGGCTCCCGTCATAATAAACACAGTTTATCGGAACAGCGACCGCATTTTTTGATTCTCTTGTTATTGTTTTTATATTCACCAGGGATCCGCTGATAAGCTCGCTGCCGTTTCCTGTCGGCTCCGCCTCCACCTTGAAAAGACCGCTGGCCTGATCTATGGTGTTTTCCACATTTTTGATGACAGCGTCATATTCCTTTCCGTTCTTTGTCACAACGGCTGAATTTCCGGGAGAGATGAACTTCATTGTCTCCTCAGCTACATAAAACACTATCTTTGCTTTTGCATCGGACTGAATGACATAGGCAGGAGCCTGCTGGCCGGCCATATTGTGCTCGGATACATTGATCTGGGTGATGGTACCGCTGACCGGTGCGGAAACCTGGGTATAGTCAAGTGCCAGTTTCGCATTTTCCACATTTGCTTCAGCCTGTGTGACACCTGCCTTTGAATTTGTGAGCGCGGCATCGGCACCGACCATCTGTGCGTTTGCTCCGTAGAGAGTTGAATTAACGGTATAGGTCTCATAATCCTGCTTGTTCTTTACTGCTATGCCCACGTTTTCCTGAGCCACATAAGCCTGTGCCTCAGCACTTCTGGCATTGTTCGCGCCTGATTTTTTGGCAAGCTCAGCCTGATCCCTGTTGCTCTCTGCCGTTTTCAGGGCACTGTCCATCTTTTCATACTGGGTCTGCGCAGCGGCTATCTCTTCCTCATCTCCGTCCCGGATCGCCTTGTCCAAAGCCGCCTTTGCGGCATCCTTTGCCTTTGTGATATCCTCGACGGCGCTCTTTGCATTTTCGTATGCCTCATCATAATATTCACTGTTGACATTTGCGTTGTCCCTTGCGGCATTTGCCTGCACAGCGGTCGCATAGGCGGAATCCACGGCAACACCCAGCTGCTGTTTGTTGGTGGATATCTTGCCCAGAGTCTCGGTTGCCGATGCGTAGGTGGACGCCTGTGCCGCAACCTGTGAATTCAGTCCCGCCCTTGCCTGGGTCAGACCTGCTTCAGCCTGTTTCAGGGTTATCTGCGCACTTGTATCATCTATCCTGAACAGGAGATCTCCTTCATTTACATGATCTCCCACGGAGAAATGCTTTTCGATAACCTCTCCCGCGACCTTCGGTATCACGTTTACCACATCGTTTGCTTCAACGGTTCCCGAGAAATTATAACTTATGGAGATATCTTTTATCGAAGGCTTTCCTGTTTCAACAGTAACCACCGTCTCCTGGGCTTCTTCACTGTTATCTTTTTCCCCGCAGCCTGTGATCAATGAAAGGATCATGGCTGATGACAGGACTGGAACAAGTATTTTTCTGAATGATCTCACGTTTTTCCTCCATTCCGGCAAAGGATCCGGGCGTGCCGGACTCACATTTTCAAAAAAGACCGGACCGCAAAACACAACATATTGTATCAATCCACGCTTTAATATGCCATATTTGCCGTGTCAAGTCAACATAAAACGATCTCATGACCATTCCGGATAAAATTGTATGTATACATCCCCCTCCTGTGACTCCTGTGACGAAAAACATTATCCTATGGATTTTTGGCTGTTTGATGTGCTATTATAGGAAGATGTGTGGATGTTTAGCATTTTGGTTTTTCAGGAGGCTCTATGGGCGGTTTTTTTGCAACGGCAAACAAGAATGACTGTGTATTTGATCTCTTCTTCGGGACAGATTACCATTCTCATCTCGGCACGAGACGTGCCGGCATGGCGACTTACGGAAAAGACGGCTTCAACCGTGCGATACATAATATAGAAAATTCTCCCTTCAGAACGAAATTTGAAAGCGACTTTCACGAGATGAAGGGAACCCTTGGCATCGGCTGAATCTCTGATTATGAACCCCATCCCCTCATAGTCAGATCGCACCACGGAACCTACGCCATATCCACCGTAGGCAAGATCAACAACGCGGATGTGCTCACAGAGGAGATAATAAAGAACGGCTCGCATTTTCAGGAGCTCAGTTCCGGCTCCATAAACGCCACTGAACTGGTAGGCGCCCTTATTAACCAGAGGGACAACTTCATCGAAGGAATAAAATATGCCCAGAGCCGTATCGAGGGATCCATGTCCATCCTGCTGCTGACTCCCAAGGGGATCTACTGCGCAAGAGACAGTCTGGGAAGGACACCCATAGTCATCGGCATGAAAAACGACGGCTTCTGCGCTTCCTTTGAGAAATTTGCATATCTCAACCTCGGTTACAAGGATTACAAGGAGCTTGGCCCCGGAGAGATCGTGATAATGACAAGCGAAGGTATCCGGACACTTGTAGACCCCGGAAAAGACATGAAGATATGCACCTTCCTGTGGGTTTATTATGGATATCCGTCATCGGGATATGAAGGCGTTTCCGTAGAGGAGATGCGCTACAACTGCGGTGCTTCCATAGCAAAAAGAGACGGTTTTACAAAGGATGACGTGGACATTGTTGCCGGAGTCCCGGATTCGGGAACCGCACATGCCGTAGGGTATGCAAATGAATCGGGGATCCCTTTTTCGAGGCCTTTCATTAAGTATACGCCCACCTGGCC
>JAFSWJ010000202.1 GCA_017444545.1 Lachnospiraceae bacterium | reverse complement strand
GCCTGAAAAGGAAGAAGAGAGGATAAGGGAACTATCGGTCAAATTAAAAATGTTCAAATGGGATGAAATGGAGGAACTGATAGCAGATGTCTGAATACGAAAGCCGCGTAATATTTGTGGCGGAGAAGGAAACATTTCTGGTCCGTGCGATACTGAAAAAGATAAGGGATGAGGATATCACCTGTGTCTATGTTCCGTGCTCTGTTGACGAGATAAACAAAAACTGGGACGAAAACAGCCTGATAACCTTTTTTACGGAGGAGGTCACAAACAGTGAAAAAGAGATCCTCCACTATCTGACCGACAGGATGGAGGAAAGCGGCAATCAGATGATCCTCATCTGCGAAAAAAATGATGCAGGCCATATCTATGACCACATCCCGAACGATCTGATATTTGAGACCTTTGTACGGCCCTTTGATAATGAAAGTTATATGAGATCTGTCCGGTCGTATTTTAATAAGCTCGGTTCGGGTGAGCTCAGAAAGAGCATCCTGGTAGTTGACGATGATCCAAATTACCTTGCTCTTGTCAGGGACTGGCTGAAGGGTTCCTACAAGGTTTCCATGGCAAATTCGGGTCTGCAGGCCATAAAATGGCTTGGAAAGAACAAGGTGGATCTGATCCTGCTCGACCATGAGATGCCGGTAACCTCAGGTCCACAGGTTCTTGAGATGCTCCGCAGCGACCTGGAGACAAAGGACATACCCGTCATGTTCCTCACCGGAAAAAGTGACAAGGAAAGTGTCATGAAGGTCGTATCACTGAGACCCGAAGGTTATTTTCTCAAGACTATCGGAAAAGATGAACTGCTGAAGCAGCTGAAAGATTTTTTTGTGATGCACAAGTGATGACAGTCAGAGGGTGACAAAAGAGATGTGGGAATTTACCGTCAATCATCAACTGAATATCATGCTGGGCCTGAGCGGAGTCTGCGGAGTACTTGCGCTGCTCATTGTTCTGGCAAAGGCACTGACAAAAAAGAGGAGGATCGTGCTTGTCCTGATGGAGCTGACGGCAATGTTTCTGGTCAGCTTTGACAGACTTGCATACATCTATGCGGGAAGAGGAGATGCCACAGCCTATGTCATGGTCAGGCTCAGCAATTTCATCGTATTCCTCATGACATCCGGGATGGTTTTTGCCTTCAATCTCTACGTGAGCGATCTGCTCCAAAATGAAGGAAAGATGAAGATCTTGCCAAAAAGGCTTGATGTCACGCTTTGGATGTCGGTTGCAGGGATGCTGCTCATCATCATTTCACAGTTCACCCACATCATCTATTCCATAGACGAAAACAATGTGTATCACAGGGAGCCTCTGTTCCTGCTGTGTTATATAGTGCCGGTCATAGCGCCGCTCATACAGCTTTCCGTCATACTGCAGTACAAAAAGCATTTCAACATGATCATCTTCATCTCCCTGGTTCTTTTCATCACGGTTCCCATCGTGGCAGCCATAATACAGATATTTGCCTACGGGCTGTCTCTTGTGAACACTGCCATGGTGCTGGTGGCTATAACGCTGTATATATTTGCTTATTTTGACATCAATGATTCCGTGGAAAGGGCTCACAGGGCAGAGATATCGGGACTTGACGAGGAAAGAAGAAACCTGAGGGAGCTTTTTGAGGAGACCGCAACGGCTCTGGCAGACGCAACGGAGGACAGGGATATCTACAGAAAAGGACGGTCCGTCAGAGTTGCAAAAAGGGCCGAAATGATCGCACAAAAAGCGGGAAAGGATCCTTCATACTGTTATGCTGTTTACCATGCCGCTCTCCTTCAGGATGTGGGACTGTCCGGCTTTTCCGATGAGGAAATGGAAAAGTATGACCTCTACGGAGCAGAGGATCAGGAGATAATAAAAAAGAAATCCATCACCGGCGGGGTGATACTTTCCAATATCACAAGGTTCCCCGAACTCAGGATACCTGCGATGTACAGCAATGAACAATATGACGGGACGGGTTTCCCCGATGGAAGAAAGGGAGAGGAGATACCGGAGATCGCCAGGATCGTATCGGTCGCGGATGCCTATGAGGAAATGGATTCCAAAAAGAAAAACCGTGATCCCTTCCCGCCGGCCATGATCAGGGAGGAATTTGTGAAGGAGGCAGGATCAAAATATGATCCGGACTTTGCAAGGATCATGGTCGAGATAATGGACGATGAGGCAAAAAAAGG
>JAFSWJ010000024.1 GCA_017444545.1 Lachnospiraceae bacterium | reverse complement strand
GAATAAAAACAAACTGAACAAAAAGTGAGGATCGACAGATGTTTGTAGGTAGAGAACGGGAATTAAAGGCCTTAAAAGACGTATATGATAAAAACGGTTTTGGGATGACCGTCATATACGGTCGGCGGAGGGTAGGCAAATCTACTTTGATCAAAGAATTCGTCAAAGAGAAAAAAGTGATCTTTTACACTGCCACCAGGATCGGTGCTGAAAGAAATCTGGAATTGTTTTCGAAGTAGGTATTGGATGTACTTGATCCGGCTATGAGCTCAGCAGCCTTTTCCTCGTTAGAAAGCGTCTTTGATATCATAACGAATAAATTACCGGATGATCAAAAGACAGTCCTGGTGATCGATGAACTGCCATATTGGGCTGAGAAGGATGAAGCGCTTTTGTCGGTCCTGCAGAAGTATATTGATACAAGATGGAACAGCAAGAATATGATGATAATACTCTGCGGGTCGGCTCTGAGTTTTATGGAGAAAAAGGTGTTAAGCGAAAAAAGCCCGATATTCGGACGGCGTGATTCGCAGATGAAGCTGGAAGCCTTCAATTACAGGGATTCGGCCTTATTCGTTCCGAAATATTCCGCAGAGGATAAAGCGATATGTTATGGGGTCACCGGAGGGATAGCGAAATACCTTTCGCTTTTCGATCCGGGAAAGAGCCTTGACGAAAATATTATCAGGCTGTTCTTTAATGCTGACGGCTATTTGTTTGATGAAACCAGAAATCTGCTTGTTCAGGAGTTTTCTGATGTGACACTGGTGAACAATATTATCGAGCAGGTGGCATCCGGTGAAAATGCATTGAACAATATAGCTGCCAAAGTTCATGAAAAGGATACGACTGTCCTGTATTCTCTTGAGAAACTGATCGATGTTGGGCTGGTGGAGAAAAGGAAATGTATAACAGAGGAGAATAATAAGAAAAAAACGCAGTATGTATTAAGGGATCACATGCTTAAATTCTGGTATCATTTCATCCCAAAGGCTGTAAGCGTAATTGAAATGGGACAGGGAGAGATGTATTACAAAAGGGTTGTCAAGCCGCAGATGCATTCATATATGGGTAGTGTTTTTGAGGAGATGTGTCGTTATTACACTTTAGAGAAGGGGATTCAGGGAGCATACGGTTCCGTTCTGACGCAGACGGGTACCTGGTGGGGAGTGGAACAGATCATAGATGAGGATGGAAAAAGATATTCTCAATCGTCGGATATCGATGTGGTTGGGATCTCTTCAATAGACAAGACTGCGGTTATAGGTGAGTGTAAGTTTAAGAATGAGAAGATAGATAAAGAGATATATGAAACTTTGTTGAGAAGATCAAAGCTGCTTTCCGGAAATTATCATGTTATCTGTTTTTTGTTGTTCTCGCTAAGCGGATTTACCAAATGGTTTGACAAAGAGGATATACAAAATAAAATAACGATCACTGTTGAGGATATGTATTTATAAAGTGTGACAGGGGGACAGTCCCCCTGTCACATTTCGCAGTTAACATAAGTTGTAACAGAGAACCGTCCCCGTGATACACAAATTATCATCAAATATGGTATGATTATTGAGATAAAACTGATCAGTTTCACGCAGAGGGGAGAAAAAATTGAGATGAAGGCCGGACAGATGCAGCAGCTCAGGATAAACAAAACTTTCCAGACCTTAATCTTCAAAAGCAGCAGGCCCGCATCCGTCTTTATTGACGAAAACGGATTTGTCTACGCCAGAAAGAAGGGCAGGTCTGTGATATCCACAAAGATAAACGGCACAACTTACAAACTCACGATAGAAGTGAAAGAATAGAAACCCCGGGGACGGTTCTCTGGTTGGTGAAGAACCAAAACAGAGAACCGTCCCCCCGGTACACGACAAGGAGAAATATGCGGTCATCAACCACGGAAAACAATAATTCAGTCACAGCATCGCCGCAGTCGGAGATCATCCCGAGACTCTACATGAAGCTTTTGCCCATGCAGATCGTGCTGGTCATCATAGGCGGATCGAATTCCATCATCGACAACGCCTTTGCGGGCAATCTCATAGGAGCGGATGCCATGGCGGTCACAGGATTTTTCAGTCCGGTGGTGTTTTTTCTGAATGCCGTGAACGCGCTGATCTTTGGCGGTGCCCAGGTGCTTTGCGGGAGATATCTCGGAAAAAAGATGGTGGAAAGGACCAGGAGCTTTTTCACTCTGGATATGATAATGATGATGATCATATCCGTCGCTCTCCTTGTTGCAAGCGAGTTTTTTTCGCTGAATGTTGCGGCGGCTCTTGGTGCGGAGGGGACCATCGCAGGAGAGCTTGCCGCCTACATACGCGGGTTTGCCCTGGGTCTTCCCTTTTTTTGCATGGGGACGCAGTTTGCCGCATTTTTGCAGCTTGAGCATCAGGAAAAGCGCAGTTATACCGCCGTTGCCGTAATGTTTGCAGCCAATGCATTTTTTAACTGGCTGTTTGTCGCGGTGTTTGATATGGGGCTTTTCGGACTGGGGCTTTCCACATCGGTGGGAAATATCATCTTTTTTGTCATCCAGGGAACGTATTTTTTAAGCAGCAGAGCAGTCATACGTTTCAGCAGAAAAAGCATCGTGCTTTCCGACATAAAGGACATTCTGTTCTACGGACTGCCCATGGCTGCCTCACAGCTTTGCATCTGCCTGAGAGGGTTTTTCCTGAACTACATCATCCAAAACTATGTGGGACCGGACGGCCTGGCGGCATATTCTGCCATATTTTCCTTTGGCTGTATCTACTGGTGTTTTCCTGCGGGAGTCAGCTCGGCGGTGATGGTGCTCGGAAGCGTCTTTGCCGGAGAAGAAGACAGGACGGGATTGAAGATCCTGATGAAGACCTATCTGACAAAGGGGCTGGGACTTGTCTCGGCAGCAACCCTTGTGGGGATTTTGCTTTGTTATCCCTTCACTAATGTTTTCTTTCATGATCCTTCGGCTGCCGTTTACGCGATGACGCTTGCAGGCTTTGCCATCTACCCGCTGTATGCGCCCTTAAGCACCATCATCGTGGGCTTTTCAAATTATTTCCATTGCCTGTCACGTGAAAGAATAGTCCGCATCCTGTCGGTCACCGACGGTATAGTGGGGGTCTGTATTTTCACATACCTTCTCGTTCCCCGCATCGGTATGATGGGAGTATGGGTCGGGCAGGTTCTGGGCAGTATCTTCAACGTTCTTATTATAGCGGGCTACATATACCTGTATAATAAGAGACCGCCGGTGAATCTCGACAGTCTGATGTGCTTTGACAGAGGTTTCGGAGTGAGCGATGAAAGCAGGATCGATATCACTGTCCACAGCATGGATGATGTGATGGAGCTTTCAAACCGGGTTTGGACATTTTGCAAAAAGCACGGGCTTTCGGGCCGCAGGATGTATTTCTCATCCCTGTGCACCGAGGAGCTTGCGGGAAACATTGTCACGCACGGCTTTGCGGACGGGAAAAAGCACAGCATCGATATCCGTGTTTCCTATGTCAATGATGAGATCATGATCTGCTTCAAGGACGACGGCATCCCCTTCAATCCCGAGGAGGCGGCCCGGTTGTTTGAATCAGAAAATGCACATTCGCAAAATGAGGCGACGGCCTTCCGCAACACAGGCCTCCAGATTGTCAGCCGCATATCCAGGTCCATGACTTATCAGAACACCTTCGGCCTCAACATCCTGACCATTCGTGTATGATGTGGGACAGGGGACGTATCTCTGTCCCAGTTTTATGTTAATCCACATTTGTGTCAAAAAAACGTTTTTGGGACAGGGGACGTATCTCTGTCCCAACTTTATG
>JAFSWJ010000201.1 GCA_017444545.1 Lachnospiraceae bacterium | reverse complement strand
CGGAAATATACGCAAAAAAGATGACCGATCACTTCAAAGGAGTGATCAATATGCAAGATGAAATGCAAGATGAAAAATAAAAAATCGCTCCCAGGTGGCTCTGGGAGCGGATCTTCAAAATAGCGAGAGGGGGACTCGAACCCTCGACACCACGGGTATGAACCGTGTGCTCTAGCCAGCTGAGCTATCTCGCCACGTTTTTTTGTTCATCGAAAACACGCTGAACATTCATCAAAACAACTTGTTTATTATACTATCGTCAGTCAACACCTGTCAAGCACATCCGAAATCGATGCAAACACTTCAGAGCCCTCCCATCATCCCTTCTTCAGCTTGCTTTGAAGGTAGTTCAGGAGATTGTCTCTGGTTGTGGATTTGAGCACATAGCCGTCAGGCTTCAGGCTCATGACCCGGGATACCGCCTCCTTTGTTCCGACTCCGGTGAGAAAGATGACAGGGATCTTTGACGTGGCATCCTCCTGACGGAGCATCTGCAGAACCTGCGGTCCGTCAACCACCGGCATTTCATAATCAAGCAGGATCAGATCTACCTTTTCATCTTCCTTTACCTTCAGCAGGAAGGTGATGGCCTGCATCCCGGCAGTGACTATATCCACCTTGTATTTATCCTTGATCCACTCCTTCACCATCTTTGCATAGGAGGGATCATCATCAACGATCAATATTCTCTTTTTTTCCGTGGAGGGCTTTTTCTCTGCTATGGCATCCTCTATGGCAGGACCCAGGGATTCCATCTCTATCGGTCTGTTGACCCAGATGTATTCCACCAGGACCGGAAGTCTTGCAAGCAGCTTATCACGATCTTTCTCCTCACCGATCACCAGCAGATTTCTCCCGTTCTTTTTGATCTTATCACAGATCATCTTTATCTCCTCAAGCTTGTCCACCTTGTCGGCTAAGTCATTTGGCAGATACAGGAGAAAGAGATCCGTTGTGCTCGAAAGATCCCGTATCTTATTGTACTCATCCGCAAGGATCGCAACATCGTAGCCCGCATCAGTCAGCTTTCGTTCGATTCCCTTGACTACTACGCTGTACTGAAGCACAACGATCACAAGACTCTTGTTTGTCTGGCTCATTTTTCTTCCTCCAAAAAAATCAATCCATTCCCTTTGCCACTGCCGCCTCGGCATCCCGCTGTATATCCGGATCAAAGGAGAGGATCGGTTTCACATCCTTTCCCCGTATCCTGCGGTCCGTATAGTTGCGTGTCAGTCTGATCAGCAAAGGTATATGCACCAGGACTCCTATCAGATTCGGTATCATCATCAGTCCGTTGAAGGTATCGGAAATATCCCAGGCCAGGTTTGATTCCATGACTGCTCCGAAAACGATGAGTCCTATGAACACAAGCCTGTATATCCTTCCGCAGGTCACACCCAAAAGATACTCCGTAACCTTTGCTCCATAATAAGACCACCCCAGAACCGTGGTAAAAGCAAACAGCGCGATCGCCGTCACCACAAACCACTCTCCGGGCTTGCCCAGAACCGATCCAAAGGCCTGTGCCACAAGCGTGGCATCATTCACACCTTCCACTGCAAGACCCGTATCCAGATCGATGGCCCCCGATCCCAGAACCACCAGTGCCGTCAGGGTGCATATAACCATGGTATCGAGAAACACCTCGGCGATACCCCAAAGGCCCTGTCTGACCGGCTCCCTGACACAGCTGTTGCTGTGGACCATGACCGAGGATCCAAGACCTGCTTCATTTGAAAAAACGCCTCTTTTGCATCCGTTCTTGATGGTATTGAAGGCTGCCTGCACTGCTGTTCCGGCTATACCTCCCTTTACCGCATCAGGACCGAGCGCAAACCTGAAGATCGATGAAAAGATACGGGGCAGTGATGACACACGCAACAATATCATGATAACACATCCCACGATATATACCACAGACATAAAAGGTATCAGTTTTTCCGAGACCGCTGCCAGTCTCCTGAATCCCCCCAGTATGATAACGGACGCGGTGAGCATGAGCAGAACTCCTATTAGCCAGTTGACCTTCGGAGCACCCAAAAACAGATCATGACTTACACCCGAAAAAAAGGTGGACTCAAAATTGATGGTGATCTTGTTGATCTGTCCCATGTTTCCGATACCAAAGGATGCCAGAACCGTGAATATACAAAACAGAACTCCCAGCACCTTTCCCAGCTCTCTGCAATGCTTTATCGACCCCAGACCGTCCTGCAGATAATACATGGGACCGCCTGACCATGCACCTTCCGAATTCCGCCGCCTGTAATAAAGACCCAGGACATTTTCCGCATACTTTACCATCATGCCGAAAAAGGCCGCAACCCACATCCAAAGGACTGCTCCCGGACCTCCTACGCAGATGGCGGTGGAAACTCCGGCTATGTTTCCTGTTCCGATGGTTGCACAAAGTGCCGTGCAGAATGCCCGGAACTGCGACAGGGCTCCGGCATCATTTATTATCCTGCCTTCCTCCCGGATGACTCCAAAGGTTTTGGAAAACCAGTGCTTTACATGCGTGATCTGAAAAAAGCCTGTGATCACGGTACATACAAGACCCGTTCCAAGCAGGAGGACTATGCCAAAGGTTCCCCAGGCAAATCCGTTTATCGCATCATTGACCCTTATGACAGTTTCCATTTTTTTACCCCAGGATCTCGAAATATACCAAAGTCTGGTTCAGCAGCTGGTAGGCTACCTCACCAAAGGTTACGGGTCCCACATACGGAGGTATCTTTTTTCCGTTCAGGTCACCGAACTGGTAGTTCAATATACAGTTGCAGGAAACGACGGGATTCTTTGCTCCCGCTTCACCGATCCTCCTGCTGAATTCCTCAGCATAATCCTTTACATTGACCGCAAACCGGTAATCTATGTTTTTGAATACCGGTGCATAGAAATCAACCTTTTCTTCAAGGACTTCCTTTATGGATGTATTGATATAGGAGCCGTTGTGATCAGCAACCAGCGGCATCCTTGTATCTATGTTCTTCTTTTTGATATACTCCGCAAAGTTCACCTCCTGACCGTTCACGGTGCATTTCGTCACACTTAGGTCATTATCCAAAAACCTGATGACCGGATCCGTCTTGTCGTCTGTAAAAATGTTTATCATGTTGACCATGGCGCTCTTGCCTTCAGGAAGCCTTATATACATTACCACAGCCTTGTCCGTATACGACTGTCCGGTCAGCCCGTCATATGCCTTTGCCACACTCTCGGTATCCAGATCAAAGCCGGATATCCAGCCTGCCACCGGATGCATGAGCAGCTCTTCAACGTCCGGAGCCTCCTTTGCATATTTGACTGCGACCTCCGAACCATAGGGTATTATCATCAACGTCAGGCCGTTATCATAGCACTCCTCGACGATCTGAAATATATTATACTTTCCGTAAACCGCTGTCCTGATCTCTTCGGCCATATCTATCTCATTTACAAAAAGCTTTTCCTTTGTGAAGATGCCGCCATCCTCGCTCATGAAATACGGCGTTGTACCACCTATCCATTTTCCCTTCGGAAGTTTTTCAAGCAGGGACTCATCCGCAGCGATATGCAGTATTCTTCCCTCCTCTATCAATGAAATGGTTTCTTCAAGTGTCTTCAGCATTTATTTCACCTCCTATCCAAACATTCCCGGTCAAAGCGCAGCAATATTTGCCAGATCGACCTTTGCAACAATGGGATACTTTCCAAGAAACATCTCCATCTCCTTCATGCAGTCATCCATGGCCGCAGGATCCGCATCCAGCTTTTTCTGCATCTTGGATATCATCATATTGAAAGCCAGATTCGTTGATGTATACCGAAGCTCCCTTCTCAACAGTTTTTTGATCTTTTCAGAAACAGCCGCATCCATATTCTTTCCTCCCTGTGCTTACTTCAACAATTCCATTATACCGTCATAATCAAGCAAGTCAGCCTTTTCCCGGACTTTTGCAAATTTTTCCTTTTCGGATTCCGGTATGGCATACTCATCCGCTTCCTTCATGATATCCTCTATCATATCACTGTCCATTGATCCTGCGGCATTCAAAAGTTCTTCGTATATGCTCTTCATCAAAAACTCATCTGCCACCGGTTTGCTGCTTTCAGTATCACTGCTGCCTGCCTCTTCTTCAAAGACCGGCGCAAGTTTTTCCCTGAAGGCCACATAATCCTCCATGACCTGTGCATGATTTTCCCTGATATAATCCGTATTATTCTCCTTGCCCGCCATCTCAAGGCTCTCTGCTCTCTCACCAAGCTCCGTTGCTCCCACAAGCCTTGCGGAACTCTTCAGGGCATGGATCTTGATGGTGTAATTTTCCCAGTTCCCGGTCGAAAAACTTTCCTCAAGTTCTGCATGCTTTTCCGGGATGGAATCAAAGAATATCTTCAAAACCGCCTTGAACGCACTTTCCGAGCCGCTGTTCTTTATGGCAGTCTGTGCATCTATGAAGTCAAGCTTCGTATACCATTCCTGAGAGCTTTCCGGAACAGCCGGGGTCTCCTCATAGGCCTCTTCCGCTTCGTATCCCGGCATCTCCTCAGTCATATCTTCAGCCACACCGGTCTCTTCAGACTCCTCATCATCCTCATATCCTGCCGTATCATCTCCCATGACCTCTTCCTTTAATGTCTGATCATCGATGAAGGATGCTATATTATATGACTTGTTGGATTTGAGGAAATACAGTATTCCAAATGTGCCCGGACCGCAGTTTGACGATATGGCGGCCGATGCCTGCTGGAAGACCACATGCTCGAAATACGCGGCCTTTTTGATCTCCTCTTCGATCCACGCAAGTACATTGGGGGATATGTCCACATAGGTAATAAATACGACGTCCGAATCCGGTATGGTATCCGGAGGCAGGGCAGCATTTATGTATTTTTTGTATGCTCTCTTTGTCCTTCCGATCCACGCTCCGCCGATCCCGGTCCTGTCCATCTTTATGGATATCGAAGGATGGATATTGAGCGCCTCTGCTATCCTGTGGAGTCTGACACTAACCAGTCCCCTTTTCGCCATATACTCGGTTGTATTTATTACAAAGCTGCATTTCAGCCGTCTTTTTGCCGTGTTGAGTTCCGCGGCGATCTCCTCTGCAGACAGTCCCTGCTGCACCAGCTTGCAGGCAATGAGTACCAGTATTCCCGTTGCACTGGACAGGCACTCGGAGTTGATCACCGTGACATTGTCAAAGGACTTTGCAGCTTCACAGGCGATCCTGTACTCATCACTCATACTGGTGGTTATGGAGATATGGATGAGATGATGGGCCTTTTTGAGCATCTCCGCAAAAAATTCCGTATAGTCGTTTTCATTGGGAGGCGATGATACAGCCTCTTTTCCGGCACCGATATGCCTGATCAGCTCATACGCATCCATATGAACTCCATCCTTGAAAACGCCATCCTCTGTTTTGATGACAAAGGGGATGATCGGGATATGGAGTTTTCTGATCACGGAATCCGGGAGATCGCACATGCTCGAGGATGTTACTATGACCTGCGTCTTTTCCGCATACCTGTCTGAGGTATTTATCTCCTCATCCTCGCCCATCATCACGGATCTCAAGATGACCTTTTCGCTTGATATATGGCGTATGAGGATCTCCTCCATAGCCTCACCGGAAACAGGTTTCACCAGATATCCGTCAAAGCCTGCCTGATTGTATAGTTCCCTGTTCTCGCTTCCGGCATTGGCCGTCAGAACGATGACCGGTGTATTTCTGTTGAGGCCGCCCGGCTGCTCCCTGATGGACTCAAGACACTCTATACCGTCCATCCCCGGCATCAGGTGATCCATGAAGATGGCATCATAGTGAACCTTCAGACTCCTTTCAAGAGCTTCCTTCCCGCTCTTTGCCACATCAATGGCCATGTCTGTATCTTCAAGCAGGCGCCTTTCCACCTCCAGGTTCATCTCATTGTCATCCACTATGAGGATCCTGGCCTCAGGCGCCATGAAGCTGCTTTCATAAGCATTTCTCCTGACAGACTGCTGGTTATGAATGTTCAGCTCTCCGACGAAGGTATGGTCGGTGACTTTCTGCTTTATCGTAAATGTAAATGTCGATCCCTCGCCATAGATACTGTTGACCGTGATTGTACCTTCCATGAGTTCTATCAGCTGCTTCACTATGCTCAGGCCCAGTCCGGTTCCCTCGATATGCCTGTTCTTTCCCTCATCCACTCTCTTGAAGGCATCAAAGAGATAGGGCATGTCTTCTTTTTTGATGCCCATGCCGGTATCGTAAACCGAGATGACAAGCTCCACTGTATCCTCTCCGTCATCCCTGCTTTCAACCCTCAGTCCGACCTGGCCTTCCTTTGTATACTTGATCGCATTGTTCAGGAGATTGATGATTATCTGTTTGATGCGGACCTCG
>JAFSWJ010000200.1 GCA_017444545.1 Lachnospiraceae bacterium | reverse complement strand
CGGCTGCTACGTAAACAACGAAAAAGAAAAGATGTGTGTTTCCGAAGACAGTTTTCCGGCCCTTCCCGAAGAGGAGATGCACAAGTACTTTGACATATTGAAAAAATCCCTTTCGGGAACGGAAGGAAAAAACCTTCTCCGGATGGATTTTGATATATCCGATGAGGGAGAGGGGAGCGGACATGATATGCTCCTCAAGCTTCGTAACAGTGAGCTGAAGGACAGAGAACTGGTAGAGTCATTTTTTGACCGTGTCATAGAAAGCTATGATACGGTTGAAAAGTACTATATAGTCCTTGTCCATGCATCCTATGATGTTCCGGGTGTCGGGACGGACAGGATCGTTGAGGAGGATGCATCCGATACGGTCTTTGATTATATCATATGCAGCATCTGCCCTGTCAGGCTCACAAAGGCTGCTCTCGGCTATATAGCCGACGAAAAGAGGATAGGAGAAAGGGCCAGGGACTGGGTCGTGGCCGATCCCGAAAAGGCTTTCATGTTCCCGCTTTTTTCCGACAGGGCTGCGGATATCCACGGACTTCTGTATTACAGCAAAAAAAGCGATCAGCTGATGGAAAGCTTCATAGACGGCATCTTCGGGCTTGACATGCCGGTCTCTGCCGATGAACAGGCAGAAGTATTCAACAGTGTCATCACAAAGACTTTGGGAGAGGATGTCTCATTTGAGAGAGTGAAGGACATACACGAAAATGTGTCTGTCATGCTCAGGGAATACAATGACCCGGATGAGCCGCTGTCCCTTGGAAAGGATGATGTGAAAAAACTCTTTGAAAAAAGCGGCGTCAGGGACGAGGAGCTGAAGAATTTCGGCAGCAATTACGAGGTCGCGGTAAAGGAAACTCTGGAAGATGAGGAGGCTGATGCCGACGATACCAGGATCCGTGCGGCGAACATAACCGGCATGAAGAAATTTGACATAAAGACGCCGGATGTTGTCATCAGGGTAAATCCGGAGAGAACGGATCTGATCGAGACGCGGGTGATAGACGGAAGACAGTGCATAGTCATAAAGGTAAATGACAGGGTGGAAGTAAACGGGATCAGCTGCCGTACCGTGGGCTTTGAGGATGATTGATCTATGAGTGAGGATTTCAAAAGATACAGAAATGAAAACAGATCCGGAAAGGGTGTTTCCAAAAAGGTCGTCGTGATCCTGGCCCTTTGGTTTGCCGCGTCCAGCGTTGTAAATGCCATTCTGTATTTTGCCGGTGTCCTGACAGCTCCCATGAAGGAAATGATGATCATGCTTTTAGTGGGATTTGCCATCAGCTTTCTGCCTGCCGTTATCTGGACCGTGCTGTTTTTGAGGACCCAGACCCGAAAGGAATATGAACTGTTTCTGGAGCTTGCCACGGAGGAGGAAAGATACAGGCTGGCCTTTGAGAATTCAAAGGACCTGATCTTTGAATATGATTATGCAAACGGGTCTCTGTCCTGCTTTGGAAACTATGTGGGTGAGGAATCCGGATCCGCCGAAACGAACAGATTTTCAGGCACGCTTGAAAGCATGGTTTTAAGCGGCGACTACGTTTATCATGAGGATATACAGAAGGTTGTCGATTTCAAGAACGGGAAAACAAACGAGAGCTTTGCCATAAGACTACGAAGGGATTCTGAGAGTCCTTACAGATGGTATATGGTTGAGGGTTCTGTCGTTTCCGACAATGAAAAGCCTGTCAGGATGGTTGGAAAGCTTCGTGACATCGACAGGGAAAAGCAGCAGGAAAAGGAATTTCTGGAGAATTCAAAAAAGGATGACGCAACGGGATTCTATACCTGGGATGTCGGCGCAAAGATAATAGACTCAAAGCTTGAGAGTACCAAAAAGATCGTTATGTTCATGTTCTTCAAGATCCTGAACATGGACAGCATGGATGAGGATTACGGAACGATCTTTGCCGATGCTCTGATCGTGCATGTGGCAAATGTTCTCCGCAGCAGCACCAGGGAAGAGGATACGCTCATCCGTATCAACAGGTCCGCCTTTGTGGCTGTTCTTCCCGAGATATCATCCGACGGCATGATGATGATGCATACCGGCATTGAAAGGCAGCTGGAGCACATGTACACCGGCGCCGACAACACCGGAGGTCTTGATTATATCATCAGATTTTTTGACAAAAAGGAGGATCTTGAAAAGGCCGTTTCCTCTGAGCTGTCATCGGATGAGCCGGGTCTTAACAGGGTTGTCGGCATCAGATATGATACCGTCAGCTTTGCGTTCAACATACTTGAGCATACCAGGGATATAAACAGTGCCATGGGTATGCTGCTTGAATATATAGGCTCCCAGTTCAATATCACGGCGATCCATGTGATGGAAAAGGAGGAGATGCCGGGTGTAGAGACCTGTCTCTTTGAGTGGAGGACGGGACCGGTCAGCTTCGGGGTCCACGCCGGCGAGAGAAGAGAGACGGATGCGGTGGATATGGAGCATATCTATGAACTTTTTTCCAATCAGGATTTTGTCATACTTGACAGGCACGCGCTGATAGGTCTTTCGGACAAGACCAGGGGCAGGTATCTGCGAGACCATACATCACACCTTCTGGTCGCCATGCTCTCGGGCGGTGAGTGCGTCGGAGTCATTGATTATGAACACCTGAATCCGGAATATCTGTGGCCCGAGGAGACGAGCGCAACCCTGAACGAGGTGACCAGGGTCATATCCACGTACATCCTGAAAAACAAGTCGGATAATGCAAGCAGGGCAAAGTCG
Organism: Lachnospiraceae bacterium; assembly: GCA_017444545.1. GTDB lineage: Bacteria > Bacillota > Clostridia > Lachnospirales > Lachnospiraceae > NK4A144. Next base: position 599 of record JAFSWJ010000200.1, on the reverse strand, counting down.
GATTTCCTGTCATCCATGTCCCATGAGATCAGAACACCGATGAATGCGATCTCGGGCTTTTCCGAGCTGATCCTTGCCGAAAAGGATCTGAATGAGAATACCAGAAGATATGCCAATGATATCAAATCCTCATCCGAGAGCCTGATCTCCATAATAAATGACATTCTGGATTTTTCAAAGATCGAGGCAGGAAGGTTTGAGATCATAGAGGGAAACTACCGTCTGTCTTCCATGCTGAATGATGTATATTCCATCATTGGTGTCAGGATCGGCGAGAAGGGTATCTCTCTTGAGGTTGTGATGGAGGGAAAGATACCTGACGGTCTTGTGGGCGATGAATCCAGGGTCAAGCAGGTATTCCTGAACATCCTCAATAACGCTGTCAAGTTTACCAACAAGGGAAGCATAACACTGACGATCTCATGGGAGAATGCTGCTGACGGAGCAGGTTTTTTGCATGCATCCGTCAAGGATACCGGGATCGGTATCAGGGAAGAGGATCTGGAAAGGATATTTGAATCCTTCAGCCAGGTCGATACTGTCAGGAACAAATCCATCAAGGGCACGGGACTGGGGCTTGCCATCTGCAAGAATCTGGT
>JAFSWJ010000199.1 GCA_017444545.1 Lachnospiraceae bacterium | reverse complement strand
CGGTCTCTTTTTTCTCGCGTCACGGTAGGCCCTGGAGCTGTCGAGGATGTTTTCAAGCTCCATCTCGTCATCACGGTAGGAATGACTGCCGTAATCCGCGCCGTAGCCGTTATCATAACCGTTACCCGCATCATAGGGATCCTGGTAGCCGTTGTCGTAGCCGCCGTTGTAGGCAGCGTAACCTCCGTCATCGTAGGGCGGCTGTTCCTCCTGATCCCTGCCTCTGTTCCTGTTGTATACGGAAAGCAGTGACTCATCTATATCGATGTTTCCCGTCCTGCTCTTGATGGTCTTCATGTCATCCTCGGTCACGACCTGGGTCGCACCGCCCGCAAAGCCTCCCGACGGGATGAGCTTTACGAAATCATCATCGGGTGTGAGAAGCGACTGCTTCAGATCGGCGATGAGTTCGGTCATGGAGGAATACCTCCTGTCCGGGCTCTTTTCGCAGCACTTGAAGATGATCTGCTCCACGCTCTTTGGTATGTCGTTCACAAAATTTCTGGGACTGGGAACCGTGTCCTGGATATGCTGGATGGCTATGGATACCGTGGTATCCCCGTCAAAGGGAACACGACCCGTGAGCATCTCAAAAAGGACAACACCCAGGGAATAGATATCGCTCTTTTCATCGGAATACCCGCCTCTGGCCTGCTCGGGCGAGGTATAATGAACGGAGCCCATAACGTTTGAAGTGATGGTATCGCTGGTGGCAGCCCTTGCTATGCCAAAGTCCGTCACCTTCACCTTTCCTTCCTTTGAGATCATGATATTCTGGGGCTTCACATCCCTGTGGATGATGTTTGCCCTGTGGGCGCATTCAAGACCCATTGAGACCTGGATCGCGATGCTGATGGATTCCTTGACGGAAAGACGCAGCTTCTTTTCGATGTAGTGCTTTAAGGTAATGCCCTCAACAAGCTCCATCACTATGTAATAGAGCCCCTCCTCGTTTCCGACATCATATACGTTTACGATGTTGGGATGTATGAGTCCGGCGGCCGCCTGGGCCTCTGCCCTGAATTTGGTCACAAATGAACTGTTTTCGGCAAATTCATTCTTGAGGACCTTCAGTGCCACAAACCTGTTCAGGGTATGGTCGATGGCCTTGTAGACATCGGACATACCGCCTGTTCCTATTTTGCTTAAGATCTCATAACGCCCTGAGAGCATCATGCCTTCTCTGACTGCCATATATCACACCATAATAAAGGCGATCTCCGCCTTTTGATCATTTTGAAAAAGGCTCGATGACAACCACTCCTATGTTGTCTATCCCGCCGTTCCTGTTTGCCTTTGCTATCAGATTTTCCGCGATGGAGGCCACATCGCCCGAGCTTTTGACCACCATCTTTATCTCCTCATCCTCAACCATGTTTGTCAGTCCGTCCGTGCACATGAGGATGATATCTCCCTCCTTGAGCTTCATGTCAAAGAAATCGACCTTTACCTCAGCCGCTCCTCCGACAGCCCTTGTTATCTTGTTCTTGAGCGGATGGACCCTGGCCTCGTTCCTGTCTATCTCGCCTGCCCTGACCATCTCCTCCACCAGGGAATGGTCCCTTGTGATCTGGCAGATGTCCTCGTCGATGACGTACAGCCTGCTGTCTCCCACATTTGCCACATAGAGATAATCATCTATGATGGATGCCACCACCAGAGTGGTTCCCATCCCTACCCTGTCGCTCCTCTTTTTTGCCTCGTTGATGATGCCCTCGTTTGCTGCCTCATAGGCATGTCTGATGAGTTTGATGGGGTTCTGCTCCATGGATGTCGAGATCTCGTTTACAACGGTATCCGTGGCAAACCTGGAGGCAAAGTCCCCCGCATTGTGTCCGCCCATGCCGTCTGCGACCACAAAAAGATTAGGCAGATTTCCCACTGCCTCTTCTGAGGTAAAAACATAATCCTGATTGATTTTTCTTTTCATTCCCACGTCAGTCAGGGAAAATGTTTTGATCATCGATACTTCCTTCTGAGCTGTCCGCAGGCTCCGTCTATATCAGAGCCCAATTCCCTTCTAATAGTAACATTTATTCCAAAGTTTTCAAGTCTAACCTTGAAACGGCGTGCTTTCTCACTGTTTGGGCGCGCAAAACCCGCTTCCTTCACGGGGTTTACGGGTATGAGGTTTACATGGCAGTTCTTTTTTGCAAGCAGCGAACCGAGATCCTTTGCATCCTCATCACTGTCGTTGAACCCTTCCATAAGGGCATACTCAAAGGTAAGCCTGCGTCCCGTCTTTTCAAAATAATAAGAACAGGCCTCCATCAGTTCCCCTATGGAATAACGCTTTGCTATGGGCATGATCTGCCGCCTTTTTTCATCGGTTGCGGCATGGAGGGATATGGCAAGATTTATGGCAAGCTCCCTGTCTGCAAGTTCTTTGATCTTTGGCACTATGCCGCAAGTTGAGACCGTAACGCTCCTCTGGCTTAAATTCTTTCCTCCCTTGCAGGAAAGGATCTCAATGAACCTTAAAAGCTCATCAAGAAGCAGCAGCGGCTCCCCGCTTCCCATGACAACAACGCTGTTTACCGTCTCCTTTGTCTCCTCCTCCATGGTGTATATCTCATCGAGCATCTCCGATGCACGAAGGGACCTGGCACAGCCGGAAAGTCCCGAGGCACAGAAGGCACAGCCCATGTCACACCCTGCCTGTGAGGATATGCAGGCGCTGTTCCACTCCCTGTACTTCATGAAGACGCTTTCGATGAGATTGCCGTCGGACAGTTCATAGAGGAATTTCTTTGTCCCGTCCTTTTTCGAGCTTAAAACCTCAACTGTCTTCAGCCGGTAAATGCCAAAATCCTCTGCAAGCCTTTGCCGGACACTCTTTGAGATATTGCTCATCTCATCAAAATCCGAAACCCTTTTATCATGAAGCCAGGAAAAGACCTGTCCTGCGTGAAAGGGCTTTTCCCCGTACTCTGCAAGGATCTTTTTCAATTCATCTGCCGTATATGACCTGATATCATCCATCACTTATCTTTGAAACACCGCATAATAAAAACCGTCGCACTCGTCCACACCCTGAAGGAACTGTCTCTCCTCAAGAAGGGTGAGGCCGGATATGCTTTCTATGTACTCCCTTTGAAGGACACTCTCCTCCCCTGTTATGGTACAGGTTGAAAAAAGGAGTTTGCCGCCTCTATTTACATAACGTACCGCATTATCCAGCATCCTTCTTTGAAGTTCCTGCAACTGTAAAATATCGTCTCTTTGAATCCTGTACTTTATGTCAACTTTTCTGCCCATTACCCCAAGTCCCGAGCAGGGAAGATCAGCTATCACAAGATCCGCACTGTTTTCCAGGGTCTCATCAAAGATGAGGGCATCCTTCACGCCGCTTTCGATATTTGAAAGCTTCAGTCTTTCGATGTTTTCATCTATCCTCTTTTTCTTTTCCTCACTGATGTCAAAGGCCAGAACCTTTCCGGTTCCCCGCATATACTCGGCTGCAAGACAGGCCTTGCCTCCCGGGGATGCGCAAAGATCGATGATCCTTTCATTTTCCCTGATGCCTGCGGCATCAAGGGCTGCTATGCCCGATGCATCCTGCATGGAAAAAAGACCTTCCATGAAGGCCGGGCTTGCTGCAGGATTAAAGGGCGCAGTCTTCAGGGCATTTTTTGAAACCGGTGTTTTGCATGCCTTTATCCCCTCTGCGTTCAATGTTTCAATGAGGGTGTCCGGATCCGTTTTTGACACATTGACCCTGATATACTGAGGGCTTAATCCGTCGGACGCTTTTATTATGCGGGATGTCTTTTCGGGGCCGTAGGTCTCCGAAAGGATGTCATAGATCACCTGCGGGCAGGAATATCTGATCCTGTCGTCGGGATAGACAATGCCGCCTTCTTCATAAAGGGCTGCCGCCTTTCTCGTGACCGCATTCACAAAGCCCGAAAGTCCTGCGATGTGCTTCTTTTTGGCAAGCCTTACCGCTTCGTTCACCGAGGCTCTCACCGGTATGTGATCCAGATAAAGGATCTCATAGACTGCCATCCTGATGATGAGCTTTATGATCTTTTTCATCTTTGCAGGCTTTACGCTTGATACCTGACCGATCACGAAGTCAAGGGCGATCTGCTTTTCAACGCAGCCTGTAACGAGGTTTTTGATGAAGGCCCTGTCACGTTCCTCAAGATAGGCGTATTTTGCCAGCGCGGCCTTTGTCACTTCAGAAAGAAACGCCTTCGATCCGCTGTATTCAAGCAGGATGTCAAGCGCCACCATTCGTACATCAGTCATTCTCCGAGCCTGTCTCCTTTGTTCAGATCATTTCCCAAAAGGAAATCCTTTGTGCTCATCCTCTTTTTTCCTTCAAGCTGAAGTTCTCTAACCACAAGCTGCCCGCTGCCGCAGGAAACGGTAAATGAATCCTTTGTGATATCCGTGACTGTCCCCGGAACGGATCCATCATTTTCTTCCTTCACATCAGCCCTCCAGAGCTTTAATGTCTTTCCCGAAAATGATGTCTGGGCACTGGGCCAGGGATCAAAGGCTCTGATGAGCCTTTCGATTTCCGCGGCATTCTTTGAAAAATCTATCCGGCCTTTTTCCTTTTTGATGATACCTGCATATGAGGCCATGCTGTCATCCTGCTTTCGGGGTGTCAGCTCTCCCTTTTCGATCCCATCGACTGCCACGGTGACAAGGCTGCTTCCGGTCTTTGCAAGCTTTTCAAAAAGCGAGCCGCCGGTCTCCTTTTCGTCTATGGCAACCTCCCTTGAGATGAGGATGTCTCCCGTATCAAGTCCTTCGTTCATCTGCATGATGGTAACGCCCGTACTCTTTTCACCGTCAAGGATCGCCTGCTGGATGGGCGAGGCGCCGCGGTATTTCGGAAGCAGGGAGGCATGGACGTTGATGCAGCCGAATCGCGGCATTTCAAGGATCTCCTTTGAAAGAATCTGGCCGAAGGCTGCCACCACGAAAAGATCCGCGTGGTATCCCCTCAGCTTTTCCACGGCTTCAGCTGCCTTTATCTTTTCGCACTGAAATACTTCTATGCCGGCATCCGTGGCATATTCCTTTACCGGACAGGGCATGAGCTTTCCGCTGCGGCCCTTCGGACGGTCGGGCTGGGTGACCGCAAGGACCACCTCATGTTTTGACTCGTGAAGAGCCTTTATGATGCCGACCGAAAAGTCCGGCGTTCCCATGAATACTATCTTCATAACAATAAAACTCCCATTGATCAACAACTGATAGTCTGCAACATTGTTTATCAGTTGCTGCTATTCACAGCATGGCTCTTGCTCCCGCATTTACTGTACTGATCGCTTAACTAAATTACATCAGCTGTGAATAAATAATTACACTGCTGATCCTCGACTCAATATGAGTTCTTTCGGGGACGCTTCCGCTCGCTCGGATCTACAGCGGTGCTAACCTCGCAAAAAACGCTCGGAAGCACCGGTGATCCTCGAACGCCCCGCAAGAATCTCATATTTTCGTCTCGGATCGAACTACCCTGTGGAAAAAAGTTCTTTCGGGGTCACCCCGCAAGAAGATCATTTTGAGGCGAGGAGCGGGCAACTCTGTGGAATAACAGTTCTTTCCTATACGCCCTGCAGGAATCTCATATTTCGTCTTCAGGCTCACTGTCATCATCTGATTCCTGCGGAGGTTTGACATCCATGAGTTCCCCTTCGACGAGGTCCACATAGAGCTTTCCTTCGAGGTGGTCGCATTCATGACAGACGGCCCGGGCAAGGAGCCCTTCCGCTTCGAGGGTCTGCTCCTTCATATCCCTGTCAAGGTAGGTCGCAGTGATCTTTTCGGGGCGGGTCACCACTCCGGTTTTTCCCGGAACGGAAAGACAGCCCTCGTGTCCTGTCTGCTCACCCTCGGTGGAGGTGATCTTCGGATTGATGAGAACGAGGAGACCATCCTCCTCCTCTTCGGTGGAGGTGTCGATGACCACTATCCTTTTGAGCACACCCACCTGGGGTGCCGCAAGTCCCACTCCGTTTGCCTCGTACATGGTCTCGATCATGTCATCGATGAGCTCATTTGTACGGTCATTTATCTTTGTGACTTCCTTTGACTTTTTGAGGAGGATCTCATCCCCTATCTCTCTGATGTTTCGAACAGCCACTTTTTTCACTCCTTTCAGTGATCAAAATCAAATTCCATTTTTCCCTTGAAGGTCACATCCGTTTCCCTCATTTTTTCGAGGTCATCCTTTACGGATATCAGTTTATCATATCCGTCGCTTTTCACAAAAAAGCATTTTCTGTAAACATCCTTTATCTTTGAAATGGCAGCATCCGCAGGACCTACCACAAACACTCCGTCCTTTTTTGACATGACCGCTGCCCTTTCTATGAAATCCGATGCCGAATTTCGGTCTTCATCAAGCACCGTCACCGTCATCATATGCATGAAGGGCGGATAGGAACACAGTTCCCTGTAGGATGCCTCCTCAGCAAAAAAGCCCTCGTAGTCCTGGGTGGCTGCAAGCTTCACCGCGGGGTTTTCGGGATCGTAGGTCTGGATCACCACCAGACCGTCATCGCGGGTCCTGCCTGCTCTGCCCGCCGCCTGAGTCAAAAGCTCAAAGGTCCTCTCTCCCGCT
>JAFSWJ010000198.1 GCA_017444545.1 Lachnospiraceae bacterium | reverse complement strand
GTCACTTTTGTATCTGCTTTTGCCCTATACCTTTTTTGATGCTCATACAGCCCGGATCCTCTGGCTCATTTCGAATCTGGTCTTTACGGCAGTGACGGTGATGCTTCTTCGGGTCACTTTTTTGAAGGATATGGACAGAAGGTTTTTTGCGGTCTGTATGCTGCTGATGATCGCCGGTCTGCCCTGGCGGAACCAGATAGGAGTGGGACAGCATACACTGTTTTCCGTGGCCTTTTTTTTGCTGGCCGTATACCTTTCTGTTGAAAAGGACAGACCGGGGCCGGCAGCACTGGCTCTGTGCATCTCCTATTTCAAATACACGCTGACGGTGCCGCTTGCAGTGTATTTTGTTTACAGGAGAAAATGGAAAGAGCTGGTTTTGAGCATCCCTTTGCATGTTGCGGGGACGGCGGCGGCAGCACTTATCCTTCATGAATCATTTTTTGACATGATCATAAAACCCCTGAAGGTTGCGGCAGCGCTTTCATCCTCGGGCAGCATGGATGTGGGAGCATTGATGGGAGGAGGGATCCTTTCGGTTGCAGTGACGGCACTGATCCTGATCTTTTTGACGGTACTGGCTCTGTTTTGTCCTCCGGATCAGGACCGCCTTTTGATGTCGGTACTGGTGCTCTGGGGTCTCATAATGACCTATCACAGACTTTATGATTATTTTATTCTGATAATACTTTTTGGATATTTTGCGGTCAAAGAGGAAAGACTTTCGGGGATCTTCTGTCTTTTGACCGTATGCGCGGTGTTCTTCATACCAAGGATATTTAATGAATCGGCAGTGTCTGTCGTCATAACGGGGATCATTTATTATGCATTTACCCTCTATATGACACTGGAGGCATTGAAAACGGTAAAGGAGCAGAGAGCAGGAGGAGACAATGGATAAACTGTATATTGTCATACCTGCCTATAATGAGCAGGAAAACATATCGAAGGTCATAGACGACTGGTATCCGGTCGTATGCGGGACGGGTGAGGCTTCAAGGCTGCTTGTGATCGATGACGGGAGCCGCGATGATACCTTCAGGGTGCTTCAGGAGGAGGCGGAAAAGAGACCGCAGCTCATCATAAAGCACAAGTCAAATTCCGGACACGGTCCGACCATTCTTGCCGGATACAAGCAGGCGCTTGCAGAGGGTGCTGACTATGTGTTCCAGACGGATTCGGACGGACAGACCGATCCGAAGGAATTCGGGCAGTTCTGGGAGCTTCGTTCAAAATACGATATCATCATAGGAGACAGGACACAGAGGGGAGACGGCTTTTCAAGGGTGATCGTGACTAATGTCCTCAAGGCCGTGATACTGCTCTGCTTTCACGTGTATGTAAAGGATGCAAACACGCCCTTCAGACTGATGAAGGCCGGGATGCTCAAAAAGGAGATATCATATGTACCGAATGATTATTTCCTTTCAAATGTACTGATATCGGTGATCTACAAAAAGCACCGCAGGAAGATGAAGTTCATACCCATCTCCTTCAAGCCAAGGCAGGGCGGAGTCAACTCCATCAATCCGGCAAAGATCATAAAGGTCGGGATAAAGTCACTTGTGGAATTTGTAAAGCTGAACAGAATAATAGGGAGGCAGTGATGGAAAAAAAGGAAAAGATACTGTTGTTCATACCGGCCTATAACTGTGAAAAACAGATAGTCAGGGTACTGGGATCCATCGATGCGCAGATCCTGCATTTTGTTTCCGAGATCATAGTCGTAAACAACAGGAGCACGGACGGGACGGAAAAGGCTGTGCTCGAGCACAAAGCGTCGCACTGGAGCCTGCCGATAAAGGTTCTGCGAAATAATGAAAACTACGGACTGGGAGGATCCCACAAGGTGGCCTTTGACTATGCCATAAAAAACGGCTTTGACTATGTCATCGTGCTCCACGGGGATGACCAGGGCAATATACATGACTTTTTGCCGGTTCTGAAAAAAGGATACTACAGGAACTATGACTGCGTACTGGGAGCAAGGTTCATGCTTCAGTCAAGGCTTGAGGGATATTCGCTTTTCAGGACAGTCGGAAATGTAATATATGATTTCCTCTTTGCTTTCGGCATTGGACAGAGGGTGTTTGACCTGGGTTCCGGGCTCAACATGTACAGCGTTTCCATGCTGAAGGACAGATACTATGAGCGTTTTCCGGATGACCTGACCTTTAACTACTGCATGGTGATGGCAATAAAGTATTATAATCAGACCGTGAGATTTTTCCCCATATCCTGGAGGGAGACCGACCAGGTCTCAAATGTAAAGATGACAAGTCAGGCGGTCAGGGTCCTTCGGATGCTTGCGGGCTTTGTGCTTGATAATGAGAGCATCAGGGGGGAATACAGGGACAGGATCGTGGAAGATTACAGTGCGGAAGAAATAACCGGATGATAAGAAGAGCTTTTGATTATCTGAAAAGAAACGGCGCCGGTCCGGCTTTTTTTGCGGCAGCGGGATATGCAGGCAGGGTTGCTGCGGATATCAGATACGGTCTGACTCTTTCCTCGGAAAGAACGGGAGAGGAAGAGCTTGAAAGGCAGAGAAAGGAAAACCGTAACGGAGTAAAGATAAGTGTTTTGGTGCCGGTTTTTGAGCCTGATCCCGTATATTTTGCCGAGATGGTAAAGTCGGTTACCGGTCAGACCTACGGCAATTTTGAACTCATACTTGCAGACGGATCACCGGCCCAGGAGCTGCTGGCCACAAGGATCGCAAAGGAGGACCCGAGGATCAGATATGTCAGGGGCATCCCCGGCGGCGGTATTTCCGACAATTCAAATACCGCACTTTCATCTGCGGAGGGGGATGTGGTCGTTCTGCTCGATCAGGATGATCTTTTGGAGCCGGATGCTCTCTACCGTATGGCTGAATGCTTTGACAGGGGAGCGGATGTTGTATATACGGATGAGGATAAATACGATACAGGGACAGGCAGATATATAAGTCCGTACAGGAAGAGGGATTTTGATCCGCTGCTCCTGCTGTCAAACAATTATATATGTCATCTTTTCGGGGTCAGGACCCGGATAGCCCGGGAAGCCGGAGGGTTTAATAAAAGATTTGACGGAGCCCAGGATCATGACCTGATCCTGAGGTGCTGTGATCTGGCGGGAGATGACAGGATAGTCCATATAAAGAGGATACTGTATCACTGGAGGATACATGAGGGCTCCACCTCCGGAAACCCCATGGCAAAGGTTTATGCCTATGAGAGCGGAAAGAGGGCTGTGAGGAATTTCCTCAGAGAAAAAGGGCTTGATACGGAGGTCTGTGATACCGCTCACAGGGGATTTTTCAGAGTTATATACAGGGATCCTGTACCAAAGGACAGTTATACGCTTTTTGTTGACGGAAGACTGAAGCCCCTGACCCCGGAATATGAGGAGATCCTCTCGTCTGTTCTGGCCAGGAAGGAAGTGGGCATCGTCGGAGCCAGGATCACCGGAAGAGGAAAAAGGATAGTCTGCAGCGGATATGAAAAGGATAATGACGGCAGGGTAGTATCCCTGTTTGCCGGAATGGACCGGAGGCTGCCGGGATACATGAATCTGGCAGAGCTTGTGATGGAGACGCAGGCCGTATCAAAAACAGCATGTGTGGTCAGAAATGAACTTCTGGACTGTATGGACGGCGATTCCTACAGGGTTTGTGAAAAGATCAGAAAGAGGGGGTACCGGGTCGTCATAGACCCGAAGGTGGTATTTGAGATAAAGCGATGAGCAGGGTCAGTATTATCATACCGAACTACAACGGG
>JAFSWJ010000197.1 GCA_017444545.1 Lachnospiraceae bacterium | reverse complement strand
GTTCCGCATTCAAGCTCTCCCGTTACAGCTGCGCTCTCCGCTGCTTCCTCCCTTAAGGGATATGAATCAGCAGGATACACAACAGCCATTATTTTTTTATTTCTGATCAGCCTGTTCAGTACGGAAATGCTGTCATTACCGCCGTCTTCCCCCTCTTCGTCGTCAGGGATCTCATCCGTTATGTTTTCTTCGCCGGATCCGTCCTGATCCTCTTCAAGGGTCTCACCGCTTCCGCCGTCCGGCTCTCCGGCCTGCTCTCCGTCATAATCCGGCTCCGGAATTGATTCATAACCTCCGCCCTCAGCCGGCTCCGGCATCTCTTCTGCTGTGGATGTATAGGATGCCTTGACCGTATCAAAAGAAACCATGTCAGAAGACACGGTTTTTCCCGCTCCATAAGCTTCAGTGTATAGGATTATCTGAAGCATGGGGCTCAATATCAGTATTATAGCAAGCAAAACTGCCGTCTGTCTTTTTCTGATAATTCTCATCGATCACCTGAGTATCATTGCAAAAATCTATTTCCCAAAAAGCCCTCCGAAGAAGCTCTTTATCCTGTCACCTATGGCAACATCCTTTATCCTGTATTCAGGATAGGCCAGATCCCCCTTCACCTCCATGTAGGAGCCTTTTTTCTCTCCGTCAAGCTTTGTCTCTCTGCCATCAGCAGCCACACCAAATATTTCGGCTTTTTCGAAGGGATCATATAGCCTTAATGCCTCCACGGAATCCTTAATATCAGATATGTACTTCACATCATATTCATTCTCGTTTTCCCCTACGGTAACTGAGGCCGAGAGCTTGTCTGTTTCCACAAAACTGCCGGAAACCAGAGCTATAGGCTGACCTGTACCCGGATAAAGCTCACCGCTTTTCAGAGTTTTCTCAAGCTTCTTTACCGTACCGTCAATGATGAAGGGTCTGGTAATGCTCACGTTACCGGGATCCTCCCAGCTCACGTATTCATCCTCCTCATCAGGCATTGTCATGGGAAAAGCAAGCTTTGAGGCTTTCGTGCCGTAGGCCACAGACAGCTGGGAAGTTTTGTCGTCATCCACCTTAAAAATAACACGGATTTTCTTAAAGTCCTCCGGTGTTTTCGGATCCGATACTATCGAAATGAACTCTACCGGCTCTGCGCAGCCCTCTATGTTCAGGCCGTCTATTCCGGCGATTTCCTCACCTACGAATCTGTTGCCGGATATAGCCTCGATATGCTTCATATGTGTATCCTTCTCGATGTCTATCTGTCCCGCGACAGCGCCTTCCCTGTCAGCATCATTGACAAACATGGGAAAGGCCACACAGCTGTTGATCGTCGTACCATACCCTGCGATGCCTCCCGTATATGAGCCCTCGGTAGACTCGATATATCCGTAGCCTTCACAGCCGTATATAATGCCATGCTCCATAAAGCCCGCTATTCCGCCGGCTCCGTCTTTCTTGCTCGTCACGCAGGCATCACTCTTGCAGTCAAGTATTATGTTCCTCAGCAGATATTTGTCGG
>JAFSWJ010000196.1 GCA_017444545.1 Lachnospiraceae bacterium | reverse complement strand
CCTTGATGAATCAGGCAAGACGGTAGGATCCCTGGGCGCCTTCAACACCATCGGAAGCATCATCGGAACCTTTCTGCCAACCTTTGTCACCATTCCGGCAGTCGGAACCTCAGTCACCTTTCTGCTGTTTTCGGGTGTGCTGCTGATCCTTGCCCTTATCTATTTCATCTCCAAGGGCAGGGGGAAAAAGGCCTGCGCCATAGCAACCGTCCTCTTTGTCATCTGCTCCATCTTCGGCCATGGCGACAGCTTTGCCTTTTGGGAAAACGATCTTTTGTACGAGGGAGAGTCCGTCTACAATTACCTGCAGGTAAAGGAAAATGAAAAAGAGATCCTGCTTTCGACCAACGTGCTTTTTGGAGTACAGTCCGTCACCAGAAAGGATGATGAGCTCACGGGCATGTATTATGACTATGCCATGGCGGCTCCCGTGATGGCCGGTGCGGCAGGCGGGGATGGCGCAAAGGTCCTGATCCTCGGCATGGGCACGGGAACCTATGCCGGGCAGTGTGACAGGTTTTTCAAAAACCTCGATATAGAAGGAGTTGAGATAGACGGAAAGATCACAGATCTTTCAAAAAAATATTTTGATGCCCTGCCCGACGTGCCGGTCTACACCTACGACGGAAGGGCCTACCTTGACGGAGTGAAGGAGAAATATGATGTCATCATGGTGGATGCCTACCAGGACATTTCCATCCCCTTCCAGATGTCCTCCGTGGAGTTTTTTTCCTCGGTCTTTGACCACTTAAATGACGGCGGCATCATGGTGGTAAACATGAACATGCGCTCCGATGAGGAGGACAATATAAATGCATATCTGTCCGATACCATCGCGGACGTGTTTCCCTCCGTATGTGTCATGGACGTACCGAACTGCACCAACCGCGAACTCTTTGCGGCAAAGGATACCGACTGCAAAAAAGCCCTGGAGCAGGGAATTTCGGATATTTCCGATCCCAGGCTTTGTGAACTCATGGAAAGGACATCGCAGCTGCTTTCATATCACGAAAAAGGAGACCACATCTTCACCGACGACCGGGCTCCCGTTGAGCTTCTCGGCATGAAGGAGATCGACGGCCTCATCAGCGGCGAAGTCTCCTACTACAAAAACCTCTACAAAGAGCAGGGCCTCCCCGCCGTCCTTCGCGACCTCGGAATCTGACTGGGACAGGGGACGTATCTCTGTCCCATTTTTATGTCAACCTCCGTATCTTCCCCCTGATACGGATACACACCCAAAACCCTGAAACACAGAACCGTCCCCCTGATACAAATGGCAATATCTGAATTAGAGAAGATCAGGTTGGAAAACATGCTGAATTCTTATATGAAGGCTGATATAATAATATGTATCGGCAAACAGTATGGTGGCAGGATTTGCGCATCTCAATATTGAGCATTCGGATGATGAGGAAACGAAAGCCGCATCGCGGATAAGGATGCGACCTTTCATACATAAAGGATGGAAGAGAAAAAATGAAGAGAACAGAAAAAATAGCGGTTTACCTGAAAAATAATAAAAGAAGGATCGCAATGTCCCTTGCGGGCGTGGTGATCTGTGCGGTAAGCGTTGGCGTTTTCAAACTCGCAGCCCTTGGGGTGGATCCCTTCCAGTCGCTCATGAGCGGTCTTGACAGCGTCATCCCCATCAGCTTCGGGACGCTCTATGTGATCGTCAACGCCATACTCCTGCTTTTCAGCATCTTTGCGGACAGGCACAATATCGGCATCGCCACCTTCATCAACCTGTTTTTATTAGGCTACATCACACAATTCACCTACGACCTGCTGCAAAAGCTGTTCCCGTCGCCCTCCATGGTCTTTCGGGCAGTCTGTCTCATTGTGGGGATAGTTGTGATCTGCTTCGGCTCGTCCATGTACATGACGGCCGATCTGGGCGTTTCCACCTATGACGCCGTCGCCATAGTCATATCCGGAAAATGGAAGATAGGAAAGTTCAAATACGTCCGCATCTGCACGGACCTCGTCTGCGTCATCGCCGGCTGCCTGCTCTTTGTTGCAGCGGGAAATCCCGTGTCGCACATTCCGAGGATAGCCGGGATAGGCACCATAATAACAGCGTTCTTCATGGGCCCTCTGATCGAGTTTTTCAACGAAAAGATTGCCCGTCCGATGCTGAAGAGATAGTATAATAAAACCGTTTCTACATGGGCGCGATCCGAGCCCATCTGCCTTTTTTGTAGGCCGTGAAAAATACTGCCGCTCTGAATACCCAGTCGATATACATCCCGATCCAGACACCGAAAACTCCCAGATGGAAATACTTTGCCAGGATCACGGCACTTCCTATACGAAAGACCCACATGGAAAAAGTGCTGACCAACATGGTAAACTTTGCCCTTCCCGCAGCCCTCAGGATGTTCGGCGTGCAAAAGCTCTCCGCCCAGAATATCATGGAGCAGACAGCACAGGAGATGAGCAGTCTTTTGGTCTCAAAGGCCGTTGCATCCGAAAGCTGATACATGGATATGACGGGACCGAGAAAGATCAGATTCAGGGCATGGGATACGACCAGCGCCGCAAGTCCTGTCATATGCAGGATCCTGCCGTAACGCAGGGTCTCTTTTCTGTCGCCGTATCCGGTGGCCTGCCCTATGACCACGAGCATTCCCTGACAGACGGCAGATCCCGGTACATTGAAAAAACCCGCCACGTTTCCGGCAACGGCATTTGCGGTAATGGCCACTGTGCCGAAGCCTGAGATCATGCTTGCAAGCAGCAGCTTTCCGACCTGGAACATCCCGTTTTCCACTCCGCTTGGAAGCCCTATGGAAAGGATCCTTTTGATCATCTTTGGCTCAGGGATGAGGAAGGTCTTCACGGTAAGCGACAGCACCGGATTTCCGGTCTGCAAAAACCATATCACGGCAATGGCTGCAATGAAGCGGGATGCCGTGGTTGCTATGGCGGCACCCGCGACTCCCATGCCGAGTCCGTAGATCAGGATGGCATTTCCCCCCAGATTGCACACATTCATCACAAGGCTTGCAAACAAACTTATCCTGCTGTTACCCTGACTCCTGAAAACGGCGGCTCCCGCATTGTAGGCTCCGAGAGCCGGATAGGAGAGGGCTGATATGAAAAAGTAGGTGACTGCACATTCCATCACGTCCTTTTCGATCTGTCCAAAGATGAGAACAAGGAGAAACCTGTAGGAAAAAAGGATGATGACCATCAAAGCCAGCGAGGATGTCAGCAGTACAAACATCAGCTGCCCCGCAGCCCTCTTTGCATGTCCCTTGTGATCCTGTCCGATATATCTGCTGATAATAACAGCTGTTCTGATAATATGT
>JAFSWJ010000023.1 GCA_017444545.1 Lachnospiraceae bacterium | reverse complement strand
TCAACAAGCCCGGCAAGCTCACCGATGAGGAATACGAGATCATGAAGACACATACGACCGCCGGGAAGAAGATACTGGAAAATGCCATAAGCACCACAAGCGGCGAGAACTACCTGAAGGAAGCCAGAAATATGGCGGCCTATCATCATGAGCGCTGGGACGGAAAAGGGTATCCGGAGGGACTGTACGGAGAGGTGATCCCTCTCTCTGCAAGGATAATGGCGGTTGCGGATGTGTTTGACGCACTGACCTCCCCGAGAGTGTACAAGCCGGCCTTTCCTCTGGAAAAGGCCCTGTCGATCCTGACCGAGGGATCGGGAACACAGTTTGATCCGAAGTGCGTGGAGGTATTCATGGAAAATCTCCCTGAGGTAAAGGTGATACTGAAAAAATACAATGAACAGTAAGGTCATACAGGCGAGGAAGAACATGATCAAAAAAAGAGGAAAACTGAAAATCACGGCATTTCTGATCACCTTCATATATTGTCTGGCATCGTCTGTCATGATGGCGGGTGCGACGGGAAATCCCAGGATCACGGAAGAGATACAGGATGTGGAAACCAAAGAGATGCCGCCTGAAAAAGGTCCTGAAAACACAGCCGGCGGAGGCTATGCCGTCACAGGCCAGATCGAAGGGGTGGGGTATTCATCGGAGATCTATGATGCTGCAAGCGGGCTGCCCACCTCAGATGCAAATTTCATCCTGGGTTCAAGGGAAGGCTATGTATGGATAGGAGGCTACAGCGGAATCATACGCTATGACGGAACAACCTTTGAGAGGATGGGAGCCACGGAGGGCCTCACCAGCGGCAGGGGACTCTTTGAGGATGACCTGGGAAGGATCTGGGTAGGCACCAATGATAACGGCGTGGTGGTGATAGACGGTGAGGAGAGCACGCACATCACCTACAAGGACGGACTTCCTTCATCATCCGTCAGGGTATTTGCCGAAGATAATGACCACAATATCTATGCCGGAACCACCGCGGGTGTATGTGTCATAGACAGGGATATGAAGGTCAGCGTGATCGATGATGAAAGGATCAATACGGACAGGATACTGAAGCTTGAGTCGGACAGCACGGGCAGGATCTACGGTATGTCAAAGAGCGGCGCTGTTTTTGAGATAAAGGATGGAAGGATCACAGAGTTTTATTCCAGCAGGGATCTGGGGATAGAAACGATAAGCACCATCCTTGCCGATCCTGAAAATCCCGGCAACCTCTACATAGGCACGGAGTCCTCAAATCTTTACTACGGCAGCTTTGGGGACAGGGTGGAGAACCTGAAAAAAACGGATATCTCCCCTATAGACAATACCCACTGGATCAGTTATGACTGCGGCAGGATATGGATATCATCAACGACGGTACTGGGGTATCTTGACGAGGAAGGGAAGTTTGAGGAGGTAGACGGCCTGCCCATGAACAGTGCCATAGAAATGCAGACCTCCGATTATCAGGGAAATATCTGGGTAGCCTCATCTACCCAGGGCGTGATGAAGATAGTCACAAACAATTTCTGTGACCTGACCCGCCAGAAAAGACTGAAGCCCGATGTTGTCAACGCTACCTGTCTTCATAACGGGAGTCTCTACATAGGTACGGACAGCGGCCTGCAGATCCTCGGAGTGAACGGAACACCTGTGGAGAATGCCCTGACAGCCTTCATGGAAGGGGCGAGGATCCGCTGCATCTTTGAGGATTCGTCAAAAAACCTGTGGATATCCACCTTTTCAAACAGCCATGGCCTGGTGAGATATACAAAGGACGGCGAGATCAAAACCTTCACCACGACGCTGGGGCTTCCCAGCAATGAGGTCAGATGTACGACCGAGGGAAAGAACGGCACGATCCTCATAGGCACGAACGGGGGGCTTGCGGAGCTTGCCGGGGGAAGGATCGTGAGGACCGTCGGAGTTGAGGAGGGAGCCAAAAATACGGTCTTTCTGACAGTGGCCCAGGGCGATAACGGGCTGATCTATGCAGGAACGGACGGAGACGGCATCTATGTCATCGACGGTAAAAAGATCAATGTCATAGGACGGGACGACGGTCTGACAAGCGATGTCATCATGAGGATAAAAAAGGATGAGGACAAGGGCGTATACTGGATCGTCACATCCAACTCCATCGAATATATGAGGGACGGAAAGATCACAAACGTGACATCCTTTCCCTATAATAATAACTATGATGTTTATTTTGACAACAAGGACAATCTCTGGGTGCTTTCATCCTTTGGCGTTTACTGCGTCCCAAAGACTGCAATGCTTTCGGATACGGTTTCGGACTACAGGCTGTATACAACAGCCAACGGCCTGACGAGCATACCGACATCAAATTCCTACAGTGCCCTGGACAGCAGTGGGGAACTCTATATCAGCGCAAGGACAGGCGTGAGCAGGGTAAACATCAACGATTTCTTTGAAGAAAACTCCATGACAAGGGTCAAAGTGAGATCGGTCACCTTTAACAGCGAACCGGTTCTGCCGGATGACAAGGGTACGTATACGATCCCGGCAGGCCCCGGACGTATACAGATAAGTCCGGCAGTCCTTGATTACTCCATGACAAATCCCCTGATGAGGGTCTATCTGGAGGGAAGTAATGATGAGGGTATCACGGTTGAGAGGAGCAGGCTGACTACACTCGAATATACGGGTCTGGCCTATGGCACCTACACTCTCCATATACAGATCCTGGACAGTGCAACAAAGGAGGTCCTGCAGGATGATACCTGCAGGGTGGTGAAAAAACCGGCGATCTTTGAGCTGCTCATAGTGAAGGTCATGTTTGTGGCCCTCATCGCCGTGCTGGTGGGACTGATAGTCTGGAGGACGCTGCGGGGAACCGTCATCAGGAGACAGTATGAGGAGATCAGACAGGCAAAGGAGGAGGCCGAGCAGGCGAATACGGCCAAATCGAGGTTTTTGGCAAATATGTCGCATGAGATCAGGACGCCCATCAATACCATCATGGGGATGGATGAGATGATCCTGCGTGAGGACTCAACCGATGTGCCTCAGGGATATTTCATGTCGGTCATAAACTACGCCCTGGATATCAGGAGTGCATCCGAGTCTTTGCTTGGCCTCATCAATGATCTGCTCGATATGTCAAAGATTGAATCCGGCAAGATGCATCTGGTGGAGCAGGAGTATGATACTGCCGATCTCATCCGCTCGACTATATCCATGATAAGGGTCAGGGCTGATGAAAAGGATCTCACCTTTGATGTGAAGGTAGATGAAATGCTTCCTTCAAAGCTTTTCGGCGATAGCGGAAAGATAAAGCAGATAGTACTGAACCTGCTGACGAACGCCGTCAAGTATACCGAAGAGGGCGGCTTCACCCTGACGGTGAAGGTGGAGAGCAGAGAGGATGATATGTGCGTTCTGCGTATCTCCGTGAAGGATACAGGCATCGGAGTGAAGAGCGAGGATATGGAAAAGCTTTTCACGGCATATGAAAGACTGGATGAGGAGAGAAACAGCGGCATACAGGGAACCGGACTGGGACTTGACATATCAAGGAGATTTGCGGAGCTCATGGGCGGAAGGCTTTGGTGTGAGAGCGTCTATGGGAACGGAAGCGAATTCATACTGACTGTCAGCCAGAGGATAACTGATACATCACCCGTAGGTGAATTTATCGAGCATATGCAGGAGGGTGCAAAGGGACCCTATGTCCCGAAGTTCGTTGCTCCCGATGCCGATATACTGGTAGTCGACGACAATCCCATGAATCTCAATGTCATCAAGGGACTTTTGAAGGCTACAAGGATGTTTGTCACCACGGCGACAAGCGGAGAGGAGTGCCTGGAAAAACTGAAATACGGAACCTTCAATGTGGTCCTCCTCGATCATATGATGCCCGGAATGGACGGAGTGGAAACTGTGGAGAGGATCAGGGAAACGTGGCCTGACCTGCCTGTATATGCCCTGACAGCAAATTCTGTGGCCGGTGAGGAGTTCTATACATCAAA
Organism: Lachnospiraceae bacterium; assembly: GCA_017444545.1. Taxonomy (GTDB): domain Bacteria; phylum Bacillota; class Clostridia; order Lachnospirales; family Lachnospiraceae; genus NK4A144. The sequence goes on along the minus strand of JAFSWJ010000023.1, from coordinate 614 downwards.
GGGCTTCAACGGATATCTTTCAAAACCGATAGACAGTGCGACTCTGGAGCTTACCATCATGAAGCATCTGCCTGAGGAGATCATGATGAAGGCAACGGCAGAGGATGCGGTAGAGGATCCGGATGAGCTTCCCGAAGATATAGCCTGGGTTTCGGGAGTCGAGGGTATCTCCGTGGAGGACGGAGTCAGAAATACCGGAGGCATATCAGGCTTCATAAATGCCCTCAACATGTTCAGGGATACCATAGAAACCAACGCGGGAGTCATTGATGATGCACTGAAGGAAAACGATATCAGGCTTTACACCGTCAAGGTACATGCGCTCAAAACTTCCGCAAGGATAATCGGTGCGACCATGCTCTCATCTCTTGCCGAAAAGCTGGAGGAGGCAGGTAATAAAAACAATATGGATTTCATCAGGGAAAATGCCGGAAAGCTCCTTGAGGATTACAGGGCATTTTCAAAAAAACTCAGGAAACTCGGGGCTAAGGAAGGCGAAAAAGAAAAAGAGCCTATACCGGAGGACGAGCTGAAGGATGCCTACGAGGCATTGAAGGAACTGATACCTCAGATGGATTATGATTCGGTGGAGATGATCCTGGATCAGCTGGGAG
>JAFSWJ010000195.1 GCA_017444545.1 Lachnospiraceae bacterium | reverse complement strand
TTGTCTCGCCCATCTTTGTCCATGCTACACCGCCGGGTGTGGAGGTATCCAGATTGTTTGAATATGACCACATCGGGAACCAGGGATGGGTTGCGTTTACATCTTCTTTGACGGAACCGATCATGTCGGGATAGGTCTTTGCGCCGTAAGCATCAAAGCACTTCCTCATAGGTGCGGGCAGACTGTCAAGGAACTCTGAAGGCTGCTCGTCGGGCAGGTTTGCATTCTTGCCGTCATCGCTTGTTCCGCCGTACTGAGGCAGGTAGCTGTAGAAGCAGAGGTGATCAGCCCTGTACTTGGGATCAGCTATGTTTGCACGGATCTCGGGAGTCCTGTAGAAAAGTCCGTTCTCATCCACGAGATAATCAACGCCCTCAACACCCCAGAAACGAAGGTTGTGGATATCCTGGTCAAGCATTGCATTCAGGAATGAGAATGCAAGATCGGGATCTGAGCAGCTTGTGGTAACAGCGATACCTGATGCAACATTGAGAGTATCGCCGTATGTATGCCAGCGGTTCTCCATGCCTTCTTCTATGGTCAGTCCGAGAGGTACATAGTTGACACCGAGTTCCTCAAGTCCCGTATTCTTGAAGGAATCCTTGACCTGCTGGAAATCCCAGTACTGGTCGCACATTCCGAGAACGTTTCCGTTTGAAAGCTTCTGGATATAGTCATCATACTTCTGGGTTCCGAAATCCTTGTCTACGATGCCCTTCTTGTACTCTTCATTGAGCTTCTTGAAGTATTTGACTGCGGTATCGGTTGTATTGTAGTCAACGATGGTCGGATCCTTGCCGTCGAAATCAACTATGACAGATCCGTCATTGGGATATCCGTCAAGGAACTGAGGTGCGTTCTCTATACAGAAATAACGCCAGTCATCGCAAAGGCAGGTATAAGGGATCACATCCATCTCATTGCCGTTTGCATCCTTTGTCGTAGGATTTGCTGCGTAATATCTCTCAAGGAGGTCGAAGTACTGATCAAGGGTCTTGATCTCAGGATAGTTATCCCACTCAAGAACTCTTGCCTGGATCCAGAAAGCCTCGTCATTGTGAGCTGTGCCTGTGGGCTCGCCCTTGGTATTCTGGAAAACGTTGCACCAGTAGATCTTGCCGTCATCCTGACGGAACTGATCCCATTCCTCGGGAGTGTAATAATTTGTCAGGTTGGGATACTTGCCGCTTGCAAGATAATCATCCCAGGGAACCAGAACGCCTTCATTATAAAGATCGAGACATCCGTCACCACCGTCGATGAGATCGGGATATGTTCCGGAAGCGATGATACTTCCGATAGCCTCTGCAACAGTCTGTCCTGTCAGCCAGGTCTCCTTCACGCGGACACCGGTCTTTTCAGCGATCATATCCTGTATCTCGTTATTTCCGTTGTTGATCTCGGTTCCGGGCATTCCGCCAAAGAAAGTGAACTCAACAACATCGCCTGACGAAGCGGGTGCTGCGGCATCATCCGTGCCTGCATCTGCCGTTTCCGTTGCAGCTGCTCCCCCATCTGCTGCAGCTCCTGCATCACCTGTTGCAGCCGCATTTCCGCAGCCCGCCAGGGCGCCGATGGTAAGAGCCGTACTCAGGGCGATACCAATGATCTTCTTCAGTGTTTTGTTCTTCATTATAATCTCCTTCCCTAAAAATTTGGTCCCGAAAAAAGGGTCCAACTTCTTCACAGAGAAAATTATAATTCAGACACCCGAAAAATTAGCCCGATAAATTATTGATTAAAAACCGAAAAATTTTAGAACCTTTTCCGACCCTGAACAAATACGAAAGAATTATCTTTTCAGGAATGATCCTTGCGGTAGCTTGAGGGCGTACATCCCATACGCTCTATGAATTTCTGTACAAAATAATCGCTGTCCCTGTACCCGACTTCCTCTGCTATGCTTATGATCTTTTTGTCGGTAGATATCAGGAGTCTTGCCGCCTCCTTTATCCTGTAATCAGTCAGATAATCCTTGAAGGAAACGCCGTATTTCTTTTTGAACATCTGGCCCAGATATGCGTTGTTGATAAAGTATTTCCTGCTCATCTCACGCAGGCTCAGATTTTCCGCATAATGCTCCCGTATCTCCTTTTCCACATCAGACAGAACCCCGTGGGCAGAGCTTTTCCTCAGCTGCCCTATGTACTCGGCGTATTCACGGCAGAACCTGATCATCACGTCGCTCTTTCCCTTGAGCAGGCTTTCCTCAAACGAACTCTCGCTGATGAAGTTCATGATCTCCTCGTGATTGACCTCCTCGTCCTGCCCGGTAGCTATCTTTATCAGTTGAAAGAGCAGATATGAGATGTTGAAATTGACACTCTCATCCGAAAGTCCCTTTTCCTTTGCCTCCCTGTAAAAAGCATGGACAAGCCTGTCTATCTCATCCTTGTCGTCCACCTCTATCGCCCTGACAAGCTCGTCGACCACCTCATTGCATATGATTTTGCCCGAAGTATTTGAATCATAGGTTCCTATAAGCCTGGATATCATGTTTCTGCCCCTGTAGGCATTTTCCAGAACCTTTGCCCTTTCCTCCTCCTCAAGCCTTGATGTTTGTGAAAGCCTCAGGTTCCGGACGATCTTCAGCAGTTCTCCCGAATCCACAGGCTTCAGCAGATAATCAAGACAGCCCATCCTTAATGCCTTCTGCGCATAGCCGAAATCATCATATCCGCTCATGATCACAAAGGCCGCATCGGACACGCCTTCATCCTTTACCTTTT
>JAFSWJ010000194.1 GCA_017444545.1 Lachnospiraceae bacterium | reverse complement strand
GGATGCGCGCCAAGCTTTTTGTAGATCTCATAATTTCTGCCGTTTCCAAATAGATAGGCATCCATCTGACTGATCTCGATTTTCTGTATTTTGGGTGTCTTTTCGCTTTTTGTTATCTTCATTTCTTTTCAAAATCCTTTTCCCTGATAATGATCAGATCGTCTTCATTGTACCGTTTTGCAAAGAGCACATCCATGAGATGTGACATATTCTTTTTGTTCACGTTTCTTATCGCATCATCGACAATAGCCTCTACCTCGGCTGCCGTAACCTGGTGTTCCGCTGTCTGTTTTTCATCGATCCTGCTGTACAGGGCCAGTATGGCCATCTCATCTATCAGATACTCCTGAGCCCTGGCGTAGTCCTTTGCATGCTGTACGAGATCATTGTTTGAAAAGGTCGGTATCTCGATAGCTACGCTGAAGACTCTGTTGAAGTCTTCATCATCCCAGGGAAGGGTCCGGAGTGCGTTTTTCTCATCCTCCAGAATGACAAGAAGCGACAGCCCCTCCGATGAAAGCGTCTCTGTAAGCTTTGTCATGGTCTGTCTTGAAAGCCTTCCCGCCTTTTCAACCACAAGCACATTTCCGTCAAGAGCCTTCAGGGATCTTTCTATGTCCTTTGTGTTAAAGACATCCGCATCGATCTTTGCAACCTTGATACCCATGTAGGAATTTTTCTGCTGCTGGTCTCTGGCAAGAGACTGGGCCATGGCCATACGCAGGGTCTCCTCGTTTCCGGCGACCACAACATTGCCTCTGCTGCCGGTCATGGAAACATGAGAAAGAGCCTTCAGCAGTCTGTCCTGCATCCCTCCCATGGATATGAAGGGTGCAAATATCTGTCTCTCCTCGTCAGTGAAATCGGTCTTTTCAACTATCTTTTCCTCCCTGACCTCTTCTTTGGGTACGGGCTTCTTTTCGGGTCTGCGGGGAGCTTCTTTTTCCGGTCTCTTTTCCCGTTTTTCTGCTCTTTCGGGTCTGGGGGGTCTCTCCGGTCTCTCCGGCCTTTCTGTTCTTTCTGCTCTTTCGGGCTGTGATGTACCTTCAGGCGATGCCTTTCCGGCTCTCTCCGATTCGTTTCTGGTGACCTGCATGGGAGTGAGCGTCTCAAAGCGACGTTTGCTCTGGGCCCTGACCTCCTCCCACTGAGCCAGGACAGTTGCCAGATCCATCTGTCCGGTGATCTGCTTTTCAACCTGGGCAGGCTCATCGGGAACATTCATATTGATCTGTCCGTCATAACCCTCATTGAGCAGATTTCTGTACTGCTGGGGCATCCTGGGAAGACTCTCTCCGAACTCCGTCTTTTTGATGACAGTCGGCTTCATGGTCTCCTCGGTGCGATACAGGGTATTTGACGATCTTTCCTGCCTGTAAACCGGAACATCCCTGACCTCAGGTGCTCTTTCAAGATCCTCTACTCCGGGCTCGGCATATGTATCCTTTTCATTAAATATCTCCGTCATTCCCACGTCGGGCTCGGGAATATTCTGCTCAGGCTCAGGGATACTCTGTTCAGGCTGGGTCATGACCTCGCCGGTCTTTTCCTCAAGCTCGTCTATATTAGCCTTGAGCTCCTCCTGGAGATTGATCGTACTGTATTTATCTACATTAATGTACACCTCGTCAGGTGCCTGCGAGGGCTCAGATGAGGCTGCAAGCTGCTCCTCCAGCTGTCTGTCGGGCATCCTGATGGTGGGTTCGTTTGAGGCGTAGACATTTCTGACCTCTATGGACATTCCCTCGCTGCGGGGCTGTTCCTGCATCACGCCCTGCTGCATCCCGGGATCCGTATCCTGCTGCATTGCAGGATCATAGGATTGTCCGTCATATCCGCCGGCATAGGCATCGCCGCCATCCTGATATCCGTTCATACCGTAATACGGGTCATTCCCGTACATGCCCGGATCCTGACCCTGACCTGCATAACCGGTGTTTACCGGACCCTGTGACAGATCGGCTTCTGAAATAAAGGATGCCTTTAACTCCTTTGCCTTTTCCACGTAGGGTCCCTTGAAAAACCAGAGTATTATCTCATCGCAGGCATTGATGCACTTTTGGGACTGTCCGGTCTGGTAGTAAAGATATGCCAGCTCATAGGCCCATCTTTCGAGGAAATCACCGAAGTAGTTCTTTTTGAACTCCTCCAGTGTCTCTATCATCTCAGAATACTCCGCTCCCGTAGCCTTCAGTATCTTGTAGTGAAGTATATATTTGCCCGGATCATTGGGCGAAAGCCTCACAAACTCCTTCAGATATTTGATCGCATACGCATACTGGTCAAGCTTTATCGCGATCTCGCACAGATCATATACGATCTTTCTCTTGATCGGATCGTCAGGATCCCTGTCGTATGCAATGCTCAGAACATTGAAGGCATCTCCGTAGCGTCTGTTTATCTTGTATACTTCACTGACCATCCTGAGAGTACGGACACTCTTTTCCGTGCGCCAGTCTATTGTATCTGCTATCTCAAGCGCCTCGCCAAACTCTTCCCTGTCTGTCAGCGAAAGGATCTGATTGACGCGCACCTTTCTCTCGTACTTATCCAACACTTCCTCCATGATGCAGTTTCTGCACCATATCCATTCATATTTAAACACACTTATTTGATTTTAGTCATACTTTTTTAGTGTAGCATAGGCGAATTATGATGTCAAAATATCCGCAAGCTCTGCAAACTCCGATAAAGTCAGCTCCTCTCCTCTGACCGAGGGTTTTTTTCCCAGTTTTTCTATGGCTGATTCTATCTGCTCTTTTGAAAGATCCAGTCCCGCGTAATTTTTCAGTCCGTTTACCAGGGTTTTTCTCCTCTGGTTAAAGGATCCCCTGATGAGCCTGAAAAGGAGCTCCTCATCCTTTGCCTCAACCGGTTTTTCCCTGTAGATCCCAAGCTTCAGGACAACAGATCCGACTCCCGGTCTGGGAATGAAACAGGAGGGAGGTACCTGGAGTGCAACAACCGGCTGTGAATAATACTGGACAGCAAGCGAAAGGGATCCGTAATCCTTTGTCGAAGGACCGGCTTTGATACGGTCAGCAACCTCTTTTTGTATCATCACGGTCACGGATTCAAACGGATACCGTGATTCAAGCAAAAACATCAATACGGGAGTTGTGATGTAATACGGAAGATTTGCAACTACCTTGACACTGCCGTATCTGTCTCCTTCCTTCAGGAGATCTTTCAGGTCACACTTTAATATATCTTCATTTATAAGTGAAAGGTTGTCATATCCGGAAAGTGTTTCCTCAAGTACGGGGATCAGCTTTTTGTCTATTTCGACCGCAATGACCCTCCCAGCCCTTTCGCAGAGGATCTGGGTGAGAGCCCCAAGCCCGGGCCCTATCTCAAGCACCAGGTCATCTTTCCCGATCTGCGAGGTCTGTGCAATCTTTTCAAGGATGTTCTGATCGATCAGAAAATTCTGTCCGTATTTTTTTTGCGCCCTGATCCCGTATTTTTCAAGTACCGCACCTGTAGCGGACGGATTTCCCAGATCTGCCATCTCTATCCTATCCCGTACAAAAGCTTTGCGTTTTCAAGAGTTACGCGGCATACCTCTTCAACGGAAATGCCTTTTATCCCCGCTATCTCTGCGGCAACATATGTCAGATTGGCGGAAGTGTTTCTCTCTCCCCGAAACGGCACAGGAGCCAGATACGGGCTGTCCGTTTCAAGCACTGTCTTTTCAAGGGGGATCTCCTCCACCACGCTTTTCAGCTTCCTTCCGTTTTTGAAGGTCACGACTCCTCCGACTCCTATGAAAAAGCCCAGCTCTGTATACTTCCGGGCCTCCTCCGGAGCATAAGAAAAACAGTGCACGATCCCGTTTCTCCTGTCCGTGCAGCTGCCATATTCATCCTTTAATACCCTGTATGTATCCGATGCAGCCTCTCTGCTGTGTACTACTATCGGAAGGTCAAGTTCCTTTGAAAGAGCGATCTGCCTTCTGAACCATTTTTCCTGAAGGTCTTTTTCGGGGTATCCCTCCTGAAGGTCAAATCCCGCTTCTCCTATCGCCCGGATCTTTTTGTTTGAAAGGACACGCTCCTTTATCATGGAGATATCATTCTCACAAAGATCCGCCACAGCCTCGGGATGAATGCCCAGAGCCCCATAGATATAATCATACTTTTTTGAAAGTTCATCCGTGGTCTTCACGGACTCCATGTCTGCGGCAATGTGCACCACATACCGGATGCCGGCTTCGGGAAGCGTTTTTTCCAGAAGTTCCTCTCTGTCAGGATCAAAGCGCCCATCATCATAATGCGCATGTGTTTCAAATATTTCCGTCATTTTTTTCCGCCAGGCGGGCAGCCTTCTTTGCCGCCTTTCTCTTTTCAAGTTTTTTCAGGATCCAGTCCTCGTAGATGAAATCGCAGATCGCCGCAAGAGGTATAGCCAGAAGGATACCCATGAATCCGAAGATCTTTCCAAAGAGGATGATCGCTATCAATATCCACAGGGAGGATACTCCGAGCGAAGTTCCGAAAAGCTTGGGCTTTAATATGTATCCGTCGACCGTCTGTATTATCACGGTAAATATCAGGAACAAAAGAGCATCCCAGGGATTTGCAAAAAGAAGGATGAAGGATCCGATGAGCGCTCCCACTATGGGTCCGAAGGTGGGTGCGAGATTTGTAAGCCCCACCACTACCGAGACCAGGATCTTGTAGTTCATGCCCGTCACAGTCATGAAGAGGAAGTTTGCAAGTCCGACTATCAGCGAATCAAGCAGTTCTCCGCCAACGTAGCTCAGGAGGATCTTGTTGCATCTTTTCCAAAAGAGGGCCGACTCCGCATATCTCCTGTCGGGTAATACGAGCCTCAAAAGATGCTTCCCTCCCTTTATCATCCTCTCCTTGTCCAAAAGAAGATAGATCGCGATGATAAATGCAACGATCCCGTTGAACACGCTTTTTCCTATGTTCATGGAGGTGTTTATGATACTTCCCACATTTTTGGGTATGTTCTGGGTCATAAATTTGATGATGTTGTCACCGACATTTGTGAAGTTTGAAATGTCTATGTTGAACTTTGCAGCAGTCTGTCTGAACTGACCGAGCATCTTCAAAAGAGAGTTCGCATAGCTTCCAAAGTTATTTGCAAAGAGAACTATGTTGCCGATGATCTGAGGGATGATGGCGACAAGGAGCAGTATAAACAGGGCAATGACTGCCAATGCCGTCAGGAATACTCCCAGCGATCTTTTAAGTTTATTTGACCTGATCTTTGAAAAAATGGTGCGCTCAAAAAAGGTCAGGATCGGATTGAGCAGATATGCAATGATCACAGCTGCGATCACGGGCTTCAGATAGCCGATGCCCACCTGAACATAACTGATAAGTATGGGGACATTCATCAGCAGAACAAAAAGAATTACCGCACTGCATGTCGCTATCGTATATGCCACCCACTTTTTTTCAAGCCAGCTTTTGTCAAATTTCATTGTTTTTTACCTGATTTTCTGATTAATGACACTGTTTTCATTTTACCTATTTCATATATTTTTATCAATACGAATTCCGCCGCCAGCACAAAAACCACGGTCATGAGATTGAACACGATATTCTTTGCCCTGGGAATATACTCAGTGATCTTGAATGACAGTACCTCCGCGCAGTACAGGATATAGAAGTTGATATGCGTGATCATCACGAAAAGCGAATTTCTCCCGTAGAAGGCAATGGAGC
>JAFSWJ010000193.1 GCA_017444545.1 Lachnospiraceae bacterium | reverse complement strand
ACAGGGATGCCGGTACATGGATGTACCGGCAAGGCCGAATTGAGCCTGGAGCGAATTGAGGCCGGTCCCGTGACCAACCAAAGACTACAGGCACTTTCCCAGTATCATAGGTGAGAAAAAACTGGCGAGCAAAACAGGTACCTGCCGTCCCTGTCAAAAAATGTGGGACAGGAGATACGTCCCCTGTCCCACTTTTTTAAATTCTCACTTCGGTTCTTTCTCTGTTTCTGAAGATCGAGTAGGATGTATAGCCGGTCTGTCGCAGGATGGCTTCCACGGCATCAAATTCGTAAGCGATATATGAGATTTCGTGAGCATCGGCTCCTATCGTCGGCGGAAGTCCTCCAAGTTCATGATAGCGTTTGATTATGGATACTGCCGGATTGGGTCCGTTCATGCCGGCCTTGTAGCCAGACGAGTTGATCTCGATCACCTTGCCCTTTTTTATTATGGTCTCAAGCAGGGGATCCAGGAGATCCGCATACCTTTCATAGGTAAAATCAGAATTCTTTCCGGGACCGTACCTTAAGGCATAATCAAGATGCCCGTAGGAATCATAGCAGTCAAAGATCTCCGCCCTTTTCAGTTCCGATTCAAAATAATATCTGTAAGCCTCCCGCACAGTCTCAAAGCGGGTATAGTATTCCGGATAGTAGGGATCATAAAGGCCTGCGGTATGGCTTGAGCCTATCACAAAATCAAAGGGATAGCTTTTCACATACTCATCAAAGAAATACTTTTCCTTTTCCATGAGACCGATCTCGACTCCGAACAGAACCTCTATCTCATCCCTGTACTTTTCCGAAAGTCTTTTGTATCCTTCATAATATGCATCGGTATCAACAACAAAATCCCCGCCTTCAAAAAAGCCCGCACCGTGATCGTTGTGCTCTGTAAAGCAGATCGTCTTCAGGCCTTTTTTTGCCGAAGCCTGTATCATGCTCTCCATATCCGACCTGCCGTCGGTTGAGTAGGTGGTATGCATATGGCAGTCTGATAATATCATTGTTTTTCTCCATTCTTTGTTTTATTATTGTTCGTGAATAAGCCCATACGGGAGAACCGTCATGATCGAGTCATTAAAGGGTTTTCATGAGACCGTAAACTTTGGCAGACAGCCCCTTTTCAAGTTATATCACAATATCGAAGATGAAGATTATCCTCCGCACTGGCACGCAAGCCCCGAGATCATCATGCCCTTAAAGGGCGGCTACAACGTGACCATCGGAGAGGACAGCTATGATCTTGATCCCGGGGATACCATGATCATAACCTCCGGGACCATTCATACGCTCAAAGCACCCAAAAAGGGCGAGCGTCTCATTTTCCAGCCTGACCTTTCGCTCATCACCAATCTGACCGAGCTTTCCTTTGCAATGACGATGCTATCTCCCGCCACGGTCATAAGGAGCAGTGACGATCCCGACACCGCAAAGATCATCCACGACCTGATGCTCTCAATAGAAAGCGAATACTTTTCCGACGACACCTACTCGGGGGCCAGGATCTACTCCATGCTCATAGAGATACTGGTGACTGCAGTCAGAAAATACGGTTCAGTATCAGATGATCCGGATACCCCTGCCGGAAGACAACAGGAATACTCCGATAAATTTTTCGGGATCTGTGAATACATCAATTCACATTTTGCAGAAGACCTAACCCTTGAGGACACCGCCGAGATGGCCGGTTTTTCAAAGTTTCATTTTGCAAGGCTCTTCAAACAGTTCACCGGACGGACCTTTTACCGGTATGTAAATATCAGGAGGATCGAAAATGCTGAGATCCTTTTGTCTGATCCTCAGATCACCATAACGGAGGCAGCTACCAGATCGGGCTTTTCATCAGTCCCCTCATTTGTAAGGATGTTCAAGCTGATCAAAAACTGCACGCCCACACAGTTCAGGAAAATGCACGACCGGCGTTAAAGCTCTTTCAAATGCCCGTTATGATCCCTCCTCCAAAGACTGCATCATCCTCGTAAAACACTGCCGACTGTCCGGGTGTCACAGCTCTGACAGGCTCTTCAAATCTTGCAAAAAGCTCATCCTTTCCCGTTCTTGTGACATGGCACCACTGTCCCTCATGCCTGTATCTGATCTTGCAAAAAAGCCTTTTTT
>JAFSWJ010000192.1 GCA_017444545.1 Lachnospiraceae bacterium | reverse complement strand
TATCGGGGCGTCACAAGGATGGTATAGGCTTCTGGGACAATCTGGGATCCATGGGCCCCGCCTGGGGTATGATAGGAACCCTGATAGGACTCATAAACATGCTGAAAAACCTTTCAGATCCCTCGTCGCTGGGACCCGCTATGGCGGTTGCTCTTGTTACAACATTTTACGGTTCGCTCCTTGCAAACTGGATCTGTGCACCTGTGGCGGGAAAACTCAAGATGAAGGACGCCCAGGAGTTTGCCATCAAGGGGATCGAGGTAGAGGGACTTCTTTCGATACAGGCCGGGGAGAACCCCAGGGTCATAGAGGAAAAACTCAAGTCCTTCATCGCACCCAAGGAAAGAGGAGGCGGTGAGGACGAAGGCGGAGGAGCCGGAGGTGAATAATGGCGAGGAAAAGAGAAGAAGAACCGCCTAAGGGATCGCCGGCATGGATGGCCACCTTTGGCGATCTGATGAATCTCCTGCTGTGTTTTTTCGTGCTGCTGTTCTCCATGTCCTCCACGGATGTGAACAAATTCGAGGCGATAGCAGCCTCCCTCCAAAAGACATTTTCCGTTTTTCAGGGCGGAAATGATTCTATAGGCGAGGGCGATCTGGTAGGCAACGGTGTCAGCCAGTTAAACCAGATATCCGAATACTTTTCTTCCATGGGAAAGAACAGTACCGGAAATCAGGATAATACGGATTATGACCAGGCCTCGGAAAACCTTGAAGCGGCCGAAAGTGTTGACAGTTCAGACTCATCTTCGGACGCATCTTCTGACTCAAAGGATGAAAAGTCCGGACTTGAGGATCAGAAGGACAGCGGAAAAGAGGATGACAGCAAGGCGATGACCGATGCCGAGGCAAAGGAACAGCTTGAAAAGTCAGGTCTCAAGGAGTCCGAGGAGCTTGCCGAAAAGATCGAAGAGTCCGTGAATGAAGAGGACCTCGACAAGCAGATAGATATTGATTTTACGTCACAGTATGTCACTCTTACAATGAACGGCTCATTGTTATTTGATTCCGGAAGTGCTACAATAAAGAGTGATGCCGAAATGATCCTGGATAAGGTCGGAAAGATACTTGAGACCTATGCAGGCTCCACCATAGAGATAGAAGGGCATACCGACAACATCCCCATTCACAACGCCCGGTTTGCAAACAATGATGAACTTTCGGGAGCAAGGGCGCTTTCGGTATTTGAATACTTCAGGGATAACTCTGATCTGGATCCTGCATATATCAAGCATACCGGCAGGGGTTCCTACATACCCGTCGCCGACAACGGCACTCCGGAGGGACGTCAGTTAAACAGAAGGGTCGAGATCAGGATATACAACCAGCTGTCTGATGTTTCTTGACTCAGAATCGGATAATAAGGGAGGAAGTTCAGATATCTTATGAAAAAGAACATGATCTCAATCATCATACTCGCGCTTCTTGTGGTCAATATAGCCATGACCGCGATCATGATGTTTTCGGTTATCCCGGCAAACAAAAAGACCATCGGTCTCATAGATGAGATCTCGGGAGCCATAAAGCTGGATCTGGCAGCAAATACTCCCGAGGGTGAAGCGGCCGGGAGTTCGGCGCAGAATGTATCACTGGCTGATTCCGCAACCTACAGCATAGAAGACCAGCAGACCTTCCAGCTCAAGAAAGGCGAGGACGGCGAAGCACATTACGTGGTGTGCAAGGTCGCGGTGCTGATGAACAAGACTTCGGAGGACTATACAAGCTATGGGGCGGATGTTGAGTCCGGAGTCAGGGATCCCCTTATCCTCAATGCCATGAGCGAGGTTGTCGGCGGTTATACCTATGAAGATATCGAGGCGCTTGGTCAGACAGGACTTCAGGAGGCAGCTCTTGACAGGATCCAGACCATGTTTGATTCGGATTTCATATATCAGGTAGCATTAAGCGGATACATCGTCCAGTAAGAGGACAATAGATACAGGGGTTTACAGACTATGGGAGACGTACTTTCCCAGGCGGAAATCGACAATCTCCTGCAGGCGATCAGCAGCGGAGAGATAGATGCGGATGACATCAAGGAAGACGCCGGAAAAAATGTCAAGGAATACGACTTCAAGAGACCGGCTAAATTCTCAAAAGAGCATCTTCGTACGCTTGAGATTATATTTGAACATTACGGCAGACTGCTTTCGACCAATTACCCGGTCTACCTGCGGAAAAATGTGCAGGTGAGCGTGGTGAACTCCGAGGCGCTGACCTTTTCGGAGTTTACGAACTCACTGTCAAACCCTGTTATCTTAGGTGTGGTAAATTTCCTGCCGTTAAACGGCAATATCATGATAGAACTTTCGGCAACACTCGGCTTTGCCATGATAGACAGGCTGCTGGGGGGCCAGGGGGATCCTCTTGAAAAGAACAGGGAATTCTCCGAGATAGAGCTTTCACTTGTCGAAAAGATGGTGGCGGTTTCCGTGTCACTCCTTAGGGAACCGTGGAAAAACGTTGTGGAGGAGCTGAACCCGGTGCTTGAAAGGGTTGAAACAAATCCGCAGTTTGCGCAGATCATAGCGCCCACCGAAATGATAGCCATTGTCACTCTCAATATAAAGATAGGTGAGGTGGAGGGACTCATGAATGTCTGTCTGCCGTACTTTACCCTGGAGAGTATCATGGATAAGCTCAATACGAAATTCTGGTTTTCGACCATGCAGGATAACTCCGATGAGAGCTACATGGAGCACATGGAGGACCTCATCAAGCATGTACAGATACCCATCATGGCAGTTCTGGGAGAGAGCTCCATTACGGTTACTGACTTTGTCAATCTCCAGGTGGGTGATATCATACGACTCGACAGCAGGGTCGCACAGGATATGGATATCTATGTCGGAAACATCAGAAAGTTCAAGGCGCTTCCCGGTTCAACAAAGGATCAATACGCCGTGAGAGTGACTGAAGTAATCAGAGAGGAGGAGTAACCGGATGGACGGAATGCTGTCACAGGACGAGATAAACGCCCTGCTATCCGGGATGGCAACCGACGACGGGGGAGGAGATGCACCGCAGGAGGCGGCAGAGCCTGCCGCTGATGTCGGAACAGACGGAGCACTGACGGATGCCGAAAAGGATGCCGTCGGTGAGGTGGCCAACATAAGCATGGGAACATCGGCCACCACGCTGTATTCCCTTGTAAACAGAAAAGTAAATATAACTACTCCTACAGTCGAGATGGCGACATGGGATTCCATCGCAAAAGACTACGAAAGACCCTGTGTTTTCATTCAGATCCATTACAAGGTCGGACTTGACGGAAGCAACATCCTGGTGCTGAAGGAAAACGACGTGAAGGTCATAACAGACCTGATGATGGGAGGGGACGGTACAAATACCGACGGAGAGCTGGGAGAACTTCACCTTTCGGCGATCTCGGAAGCGATGAACCAGATGATGGGATCATCAGCAACCTCACTCTCGTCGATGCTGGGCAGGATGATAGATATCAGTCCTCCGGAGGCTTCGCTGGTCGACCTGAGCGAATTCGGAAAGCCTGAGGATATAGCAGGATTTCTGCAGGGGTCCTTCGTAAAAGTATCGTTTTCGATGCAGATAGGCGATCTGGTTGATTCGACCATCATGCAGCTGTATCCGACAGATTTTGCAAGAGAGCTGTACAACCATTTCGTTTCCGGACAGACAGAGGCTGCTGCCGAACCGGCTCCCGTAGACACGCCGGCCCCCGCACCCGAACCTGT
>JAFSWJ010000191.1 GCA_017444545.1 Lachnospiraceae bacterium | reverse complement strand
TTACTGAATATGAAAAACCCTATCGGAAAAACCATGCATTTCCTGGTACATAATGGGTTTGTGATAACCGTCGGCGTTATGGGCTTTGTTCATGCGATCCTGCTTTTGATCATGCTTGCTGCGGGTGTGATGCCCCTGGTCTGGTTCAACATACTCAGCGTCACGGTTTACGCCGTGTGCCTGATCCTTTGCAGGCGGGGCCGTATCATGCCGGTCTATATCAGCATTCTTCTGGAGGTTACGGCCTATACCATCATCTCCACCTATTACGTGGGACTGCGCTGCGGCACCTACTGCTTTCTGTTTTCCATCGTTCCCATCATCATCTATTTCGGAAGTTTTCTTTTCAAGGGAAAAACCAGATGGAGCGTCGCTTTGATGCTTGCCCTGAACTTTCTGATCTTTGCCGCCTTGTATATCATCTTTTCCGAGGTGAAGCCGGTATACATAGTCAGTCCCGCATCAAGGATCACTCTGGTGCTCTTTTCATCCTTTGCAATGGTGTTTTCAACCATCTTTTACAATTTCCTTTACATCTATCTGAGCGAGGTTGAAAAGACCGATCTGGAGAGCAGGAACCGCCAGCTATCGGCTGATGCCAGCGAGGATGCCCTCACCGGTCTTTTGAACCGGCGCGGTTTTCTGCCGGTTATCGAAAAGCTCATGCAGGAAGGCGGCGATCCGCATTTTTGCATTGCCTTTTGCGATATCGACAATTTCAAAATAATAAATGATTCCTTCGGCCATGATGCCGGGGATGAGGTCCTCACACATATCACCGCCATAATGAAAAAAGAGATGCAGGGCTGTGAGATCTGCAGGTGGGGCGGCGAGGAGATCGTCATCCTGATGCGCGATTACGACATGGCAGTTGCAAAGGAAAAACTTGAATATCTGAGGAAAAGCATCGAATCCAATCCTACTGCTTTCTATAATAAACGCATTCATACAACAGTCACCATCGGCCTCGAGGAAAACCGTGCGGAATACAATGAGCCCGATGACATCATCAAGGTTGCCGACGGACGCATGTATTATGGAAAGCAGCACGGAAAAAACATACTTGTCTTTGAATCATGATCCGTGTATCAGAGGGACGGTTCTCTGTTTCAGAGGGACGGTTCTCTGTTTCATTTAGAGTATATGATCCCGTGAAACGCCCATGAATACAAGTGTAACAGAGAACCGTCCCCCTGTTACACAGAAATACGAGGTAAAATATGAAAAAAAATCTGCTCATTTCAATGCTCATCGCCGCGTCGGCGTTTTTATTATGCAGCTGCACGATCGCATTTACAAACACGGGCACGCAGGCCGAAAATAAAACAGAGCCCGTCATCGCCGAGGGTCTGCCGGGATTTGAAGCTGAAGGCAGTACGGATCTGCCGGGGAATTTCTTTCTCTCCTTTGTCTACAGCCGAAATCTCATCATGCTCGACGGCAGGGGGAACATAGTCTGGTCAAAGCACGAGGAGCAGCCGTCGGAAGGGGCGCTGACCGGGCTTTGGGATTTTAAGAAACATGACATCGACGGAAAGACCTTTTACAGCTATCACGACAACACCGGCGCATACGACGACTATGGACTGCAAGGCTTTGCCCCGGGGGAGCGCGTGATAATGGATGAAAATTTCAACGAGATAAACCGTATCACCTTTGAGGAATCGGAAGTGGTCGAAAAGGGACATCCGCTTGACGGACACGATTTTTTGATGATAAGCCCCGATCATTATATAATGTCAGGCTATATCAAAGAGACCGTCAAAAACATCCCGGATCATGACAGCGCAAGTGTCGTGGGCTCATATCTGCAGGAAGTCAAAGACGGCAATGTCGTCTGGGATTTCCACAGCACTGATTATCCCGAACTTTACGGCTATACCGTCACGGATGCCTCCGAAACGGCTGACGATTTTGCAAATGAGGAAACCGATGTGCCGGACTATGTGCATTTCAACTCCATGCGCCTTGACGGGGACGGGAATCTCGTCTGCTCCTTCCGCCACATAAACTCCATCCTCTGCCTCGACCGCAGCAAAAACGAGGATCAGATCCTGTGGCGTCTTTCGGGTGCAGGCGATGAGTTCGGCCTGTCCGAAATGCAGAAAACATCAGGTCAGCATTATGCGACGGTGGACGGCAGCCGCATCACCGTTTTTGATAATAATAACAAAAACGGGGCGACCCGCATCTCAACCTATGCGATCGACCCCGCCGAAAAAAAGCTGGAGTTTTTCAAAACATATATGCCCGGCGGAAAGTTTTCCCGTGCCTGCGGCGATGTACAGCATATCAAAGATGAGCTCTATATGATCGGCTGGGGCATGACGGTAAATGATAATAACTGCATGTCTGTCTTTGACTTTTCCACCGGAGACGAGCTTTTTACCGTAAAGCTTGAAAACCCGAAAAACTGCACCTACAGGTGTGTTTATTACGAATAATGCTGAGATGGCAGGGGGGACGGTTCAATCAGGGGACGGTTCTGTCAATCAGGGGGACGGTTCTGTGATTGACAAAAACAAGTCAATCACAGAACCGTCCCCCTGATTGAACCCAAAATGTGACACCGGGACTGTCCCCCTGTCACATTTTTTATCGTTCTTCGCGGAAGTAGTTGAGACCCAGCGATGCCGGAGGCTGATCCTCCCGGCGGTTACGCATGCTGGTCACGATGAGGACTATGATGGTCACCACGTAGGGGATCATCTTGTAGAGTTCCTTTAGCTCCATGTGCTCCATTCCCGTGGGGATGTACAGATACAGGATATACAGCCCGCCGAACAGGATCGACGCCAGGATCCCGACGTCCGCCCTCCAGATGGTGAAGATAACGAGGGCGATGGCAAGCCAGCCCCTGTCTCCGAAGGCGTCATTCGACCACACTCCGCTGGCATAGTCCATTACATAATAAAGACCTCCCAGACCTGCGATCATACATCCAAGCACCGTGGATGAATACTTATATACGGTAACATCGATGCCCATGGCATCGGCGGTCGCCGGACTTTCTCCCACAGCACGCAGATGCAGCCCGACCCTGGTCTTTTTTATAATAATTGCGGCAGCAACCGCGACAGCGATGGCAAGATAGGCCAGAAATCCGTATGAGAGGAAGACCTCCCCGAACCACCCCAGTTTTTTTGCAAAGGGCAGGGTCGCGCTAAAGTATGCGCTGGTCTTTGAAAGTGCGATGGTGGGCACATCAAGGTTTGAAAGTTTGATCAAAGACCCGCCGAAGAAATTGCCGAAGCCCACGCCAAAGGTGGTCATGGCAAGACCGGTCACATTCTGGTTTGCGCGAAGGGTCACCGTCAGGAAACAGTAGAGCATGCCCATGAGAAACGACCCGAAAAGCGAGCACAGAACCGGGATCATGATGGCAGGGACCGCGCTCATCGAACCCTCCCCCACTGAATGTTCATAAAAGAAGGCACCGATGACTCCGCTGATGGCTCCGACATACATCACGCCCGGGATCCCCAGGTTCAGGTTTCCCGATTTTTCTGTTATTATCTCACCCGTACATCCGAAAAGCAGCGGTATCCCCTGCCCTACGGCCCTTGGTATGAATGAAAGAAATCCGGTCATGTTTTTCTCCTTTTGAAATACCGGGGATTTCGGTTGACATAAAGCGTAACACACCTCCGTCCCCCTGATACATTATTTTTTTCTCTTTTTGATGCTGTAATTAATAAAAAATTCACATCCTATGATGAAGAACAGGATGATGCCGGTCATGATGTCCGCAAAGGACGGATTCAGACCGAAGTTGGTGGCGATCTCGCCCGCACCCCTGTTCATGAAGACCACGAGAAATGCGCAGGGTATCATCGTGAAGGGATTGAATTTTGCCATCCACGAGACCATGACCGCAGTGAAGCCCTGCCCTCCCGCGATGGTGGTGGTTATTGTATGATTTATGGAGCCCACAAGCAGCATTCCCGCAAGGCCGCACAGCGCGCCTGAAAGCAGCATCGTTCTTATTATGACCCTGCTGACACTGATGCCGACGTACTTTGCGGTGTTGAGGCTCTGTCCCACGACCCGGATCTCATAGCCGTGCTTGCTGTAATTGAGATAAACATACATGAACACCGTCACCAGGATGGAAACGGTGATGGAAAGCATGTATTTGGAGCCGAAAAGCTGCACCATCCAGCCGGCGTGGCTGTTCTGGTTGATGATGCCGATCTTTCCCGAGCCCTTGGGCACCTCCCAGATAATGACAAAAAACGACACCAGCTGCGTTGCGATGTAGTTCATCATGAGCGTCATCAGCGTCTCGTTTGTATTCCACCTGGCCTTGCACACCGCGGGAATGAGCCCCCAGAGCGCGCCGGCGCAGATCGCTGCCACAAATGAGATCAGCATAATAAGAACGCCCGGCAGCTTATTTTCAAGCAGTATCATGCAGGCTGCGGTGGCAAGTCCGCCCACGAGCACCTGTCCCTCGCCGCCGATATTCCAGAATCTCATGGTAAAGGCCGGAGTGAGGGCGACTGATATGAGAAGCAAAATCGACAGATCCTGAAGGGTTATCCAGGTTTTGCGGACACTTCCGAAGGCGCCGCTGACCATTGATGCATAGACCTGCAGCGGATTGATGCCTGTTGCAAGAGCCGTGAGCAGAGCGCACAGCACCAGCGCCGATGCTATGGCAATGAGTCTGATGACAAGCTTTTTGCTGCGTGAGATGTCCTCGCGTTTTGCAAGGTGGAAAAGGCGCGTTCCGGTTTTATTATCCATCAGTCCTCACCTCCCTTTGACGCAGCCTGAAGCGATGTCATCCGCAGTCCGACCTCGCTCTTTGTGGCCGTCCTGCCGTCAAGAATGCCGTTTACCTGCCCGTCGCAGAGCACCATCACGCGGTCCGAGATCTGCAAAAGGACATCCAGGTCCTCGCCCACAAAGATCACAGCCGTGCCCGAAAGCTTCTGGATCATAATAAGATCGTATATGGTATAGGAGGAGTTGATATCAAGTCCCCTGACCACATAGGCCGTCATGAGCACACTGGGTCTCTGGTAAAGCTCCCTGCCCACCAGCACCTTCTGGATGTTGCCTCCGGAAAGCTTTCTGACGGGAGTCTCGATGCCGGGAGTATCCACGTGCAGCTGTTTTACTATCTTTTCCGCTCTCTTGTGGGGCGATTTCCTGTCGGTGAAAACGCTGTTTCCGTCCCTGAAGGTTCGAAGCATCATGTTGTCGGACAGATCCATATTTCCCACAAGTCCCATTCCGAGCCTGTCTTCCGGAACAAAGCTTAAAGACACGCCCAGGTTTTTGATCTTCACAGGATCCATGCCCACCAGTTCCTTTTCGGTTCCGTCGTCCTCATAATAAATGATGGAGCCCGAATCCACCTTTTGAAGCCCGGCTATGGATTCCAGAAGTTCCTTTTGTCCGCAGCCGGAAATGCCTGCGATACCGAGGATCTCGCCGGATCGGATGTCCAGATCGATATTCTTTAATTTCTGTATGCCTTCCGCATCGGTGACGGAGAGATTTTTTATCCTGATCCGAAGCTTCGGGTCCATGGGCTCGGCCCGCTCTATGTTGAGGTCCACCTTGTGACCCACCATCATGTCGGTCATCTCCTGCGGATCGGTGTTTTTTGTAATAAGATCGCCCACGAACTGCCCCTGCCGAAGCACTGCGACCCGATCCGAGATCTCCAGGACTTCGTCCAGCTTGTGGGTGATGATGACCATGGCCTTGCCGTCATTTTTCATGTTCCGCATGACCTCAAAGAGCTTTTTGGTCTCCTGGGGTGTCAGCACAGCCGTGGGCTCATCAAGGATGAGGATCTCGGCCCCTCTGTAGAGGACCTTCACTATCTCCACGGTCTGCTTTTCCGAAACGGACATATTATAGATCTTTTTGTCGGGATCCACCTCAAAGCCGTACCTGTCGCAGATCTCCCGTATCTTTTCCCTTGCCGCCTTCATGTCAAGCTTTCCATCAAGCCCCAGCACGATATTTTCAGCCGCACTCAAAACATCCACCAGCTTGAAATGCTGATGGACCATACCTATGCCAAGATCATATGCATCCTTTGGGGAATTGATGTTTACAGGTGTGCCGTTGATAAAGATCTGCCCGGCATCGGGAAAATAGATGCCTGAAAGCATGTTCATCAGAGTTGTCTTTCCCGAGCCGTTCTCGCCCAGCAAAGAAAGGATCTCACCCTTGTTGATGTCAAGGCTGACGTCTTTGTTGGCATAAAGACCCTTTCCAAAGGTCTTTGTGATGCCTCTCATGGAAACTGCTGCTGTACTATCGCCCAATTTAGTTTCTCCCGTGTACCGATCAGGGGACGGTTCTCTGATTGACCGCCCGCTGATCACATGGG
>JAFSWJ010000190.1 GCA_017444545.1 Lachnospiraceae bacterium | reverse complement strand
TTCCACCATCCTCCAGTTCCTCAAGCAGGAGAGTATAGACCGGTATCGTTGTCTCAAACCCCACTGCTGCAAATACAAAAGTCTTTGCAGGTTCGCTCCGTGCCATACCGATCACATCAAGGGGAGAATAGACCATCCTGACATCGGAACCTCTTCCCCTTGCCTCAGCCAGCGATCCGCTGCTTCCGGGAACTCTCATGAGATCTCCGAAGGTCACTATCACATTTCCCTTTTCCGCAAGGCTTATAAGCCTGTCAATATAAGAAGATGCTGTCACACATACCGGGCAGCCGGGCCCTGAGACAAGACGGATCTTTTGCGATATCATTTCCTTTATCCCGTATCTTGCTATCGCAGCCGTGTGACTGCCACAGACCTCCATCAGCCGGAGCGGCCTTCCGTCATAGTTTTTCAGTTCTTCAAGAATCTTTTCTCTCAAACTTCTTCCAGCTCCCTGAAAAGTTCCTCTATTTTTGATGCTTCCTCATCACTCACTTTCTGGATGATACAGCCGGCATGGACCAAAACCCTGTCTCCTTCCTTCACATCCACAAGCCCGGACGCCGCCTTAACAATATTCCCGGAAAAATCCACATTGGCATATCTGTCATCCACTATCTCTTTTACCGTTCCGGGTACCGCAACACACATATCAATCCTCCCCGCAGACTGCATATACCTGTCCCAGCATCAGACCTCCGTCTCCCGGCGGGACCTTTTCATTAATATAGACTTCATATCCTTTTTCCGAAAGCGAAGGCACCAGCATCTTTACCAGCAATCCGTTTGCAAAGATCCCCCCTCCGAGGAGAAGCCTTTTTGTACCGTATTCTTCTCCTGCCAGAGTCAATATCCTGATGATGATATCAGACACGGCAAAATGAATGTCATATGCCAGCGCTCCGCAGTCTGTGCCTTTATCCCTCATCCTTATAAGCCTGGCAAACAGTCCGACCGTGTCTGCAGCATAGATTCCTCCGTCTTTTATTATGGAAGCTTTCAGTCCCGTGATACTGCCCGGATGATCTGTTTTGATCATTTCAGCCGCCGTCTCAAGCTTCACCGGACACTCTCCTTCATATGTGTTTGCTTTGCAGATCCCAAGGACTGCCGCACAGGCATCAAAAAAACGGCCTGCGGAGGAAGACAGATGGACATTCACATTGTTTTTCACAGCGTTTTCGACTATCTCATACTTTTCCCCCGCAAAGGGATTTTCATCACGGCTCAAAAGCCCTCTTGAAACAGCTTCATAAACATAGCACATTGCCGCTTTTTCGGCATCATATGCTATACTGTCCCCTCCCAGCAGTCTGACCGGCATCAGACAGCCCTTTCTTTTGCAGCTACCTATATCCTTCGTATCAAAGACCAGAAACTCTCCGCCCCAGACTGTTCCGTCATTTCCGTATCCCGTACCGTCAAAGGCAGCCCCGGCAAGCCTTCCTTCAAGGCCATGTTCTGCTGCCACGGATAATAAATGCGCATGATGATGCTGAACCGAAAATGGTTTTTTCTCCTTTATCTCTGCCGATGAATGATATCCCGGATGCATGTCCGATACAAAGCATTCAGGTTCCATTTTCAGCATATCCCGAAGCCTGCAGGCGGCTGCCGCTCTGCTTTTTTGCGAGCACTCATCGGTCAGATCCCCGAAATGGCCTCCGGGAAACACCATTTCATCCCTTGCAAATGCAAAAACAGCCTTCAGATCCCCTCCTGCGGCAAAGGTATCGTGAACTACCTTTTTTTTGATGTTGACAGGAGCCGGCACAAGCCCCCTTGCCCTTCGCAGGGTACGTACGATCTCCCCGCCCTTCAGATCTATGACCTGATAAATGGGATCATCCAACGGATTTATGATCTCTCTGTCATATGTCAGAACGATATCACAGGCACCCTCCGAAAGAAAGAGCAAAGCCTCTTCATCCCTGTATGCCTGCGGCTGTCCGCGTCTGTTTGCACTGGTCATGACAAGCGGGATCTTTTCCTCAAGGAGGAGTACCTGTATGCCGTCAGCCGGGAGCATAGCCCCTATATACAGGCTGTCATCACATATACCTTTCGCAAGCATCTTTTTCCCGCTCTTTCTCAAAAGGACTATGGGTCTTTCCGGCGATGACAAAAGCTCCATTTCAGTTTCCGACATCAGGCAGTAATCTCCGATATCACCGGTGTCGGAAAACATGACCGCAAAGGGCTTACTCTCCCTGCTTTTATAGGAACGAAGTCTCTCTGAGGCTCCGGGTCTTGTGGCATCAAAAACGAAATGGTATCCCCCGGTATTCTTTACCGCGGCGGTCTTTCCTTCCTTTATATATTTCACCACAAGCCCGGCCGCTTCGCCTCCGGTGGCTGCGACAGCCGGTCTGCCGTCACGGTCTGCCGTATATGCCGCAAGGACCGGACCGCATTTATTACATGCTATGGTCTGTGCATGTCGCCTTTTTCCGGAAGACGTATACTCCCTTTTGCACTCATCACAAAGTTCAAACTCTGCCATTGTGGTGTTTTCCCTGTCATAGGGAACAGCCTTCATGATGGAAAACCTTGGTCCGCAGGAAACACAGCTGATGAAAGGATGCCTGTATCTCCTGTTTACGGGATCCGTCATCTCTTTTCTGCAATCCTCACATATACCGATATCCGGGGGGATGAACCTGATCCTCTCAGATCCCTCATCACTTCTTTCTATGCAAAAACCCTTTTCCGGATCGGCATATTTTCGAAATTCCTCTCCGGGGATCTCTAAAAGCCGGATCTCATCGATCCTCGCCCCGGGTATCTCCGGGTCATTTCCTTTAATACAGGACAGGCGCCTTTTGAGGGCGCCCGCCGTTTCTTCATCAGTGTGCAAATATATGACGGCAGAGGAACCTGTATTTTTCACATTTCCCCTGATGCCCTGTTTCCTGCAAAGCTCCAGTATGAAAGGTCTGAAGCCTACACCCTGGACCAGGCCATACACCGTCATTCTGTAGTATCCGGCCGCCCGCTCCATTATTCCTTCTTTTCCTCCGCAGCCTTTGCCAGTGCAGCCTTTGCTTCAGCAGCCTTTCTTGCAGCTTCCTTTCTTTTTTCTTCTTCAGCTGCAAGTACCTCCGGAGACTTCGTATAGGTATCTTCCTTTTTTTCCGGACCCGGCGTCTGATATCCCTTTTCCATGAAGAGGCATTTCTTCGGACATTTCAGGACACAATACCCACAGGCTATGCAGTCAAATCTGTCTATGGTCCATGTCCCCGCATTTCTGTCCACGCTCAATGCTCCGTTCGGACACGCCCTGACACACATCCCGCACGAGATACAGTCATCTATGGATATCTTTATATGTCCTCTGCTGCCTTCGGGATAAACAGGCTCTTCTGCAGGATACATTTTGGTCGCGGGCTTCATGAAAAGATTTTTCAATGCCTGCGGTGCATATTTCATCAAAGCCATAATAAAACCCTCACCTTTCCGTGCAGCTGATACAGGGATCTATGGTAAGTACAAGCAGACCCACATCTGCGATCTCCGTGTCCTTGAGCATCTCACAAAGAGCCGGAATGTTTGCAAAGGTAGGCGTTCTGATCCTCATCCGGTCAAGGATCGGCTTTCCGGAAGCCTTCACATAGTAAAATGCTTCCCCTCTGGGCTGCTCCACTCTCATAAAATACTCCCCGTCGGGATTTCCCTTGACGGGAACCTCAAGTTCCTTTTCTTCCGGTATCTTTCCTATGGCCTCTCTGATCAGCTTGATGGACTGAAAAAGCTCCATCATCCTGATAAAGCATCTGGCGTAGCAGTCTCCGTCGTTGCTGACTATCGGAATAAAGGAGAGTTCATCATATGCGGCATATCCCAGCATCCTCATGTCCACTCTGACTCCGCTGGCCCTTGCAAAGGGACCTACGGCTCCCAGATCATTTATCTGTTCCCTTGTCAGGATCCCCACGCCCTTCAGTCTCGAAAGGACAGTCCTGTCCTCAAAAAATACCGATCTGATGACTCTCAGTTCATCATCGACCTCATCAAGTGTGGAAAGGATGGCATCCAGTTTCTC
This sequence comes from Lachnospiraceae bacterium, assembly GCA_017444545.1. Classification (GTDB taxonomy): domain Bacteria; phylum Bacillota; class Clostridia; order Lachnospirales; family Lachnospiraceae; genus NK4A144. Next base: position 626 of record JAFSWJ010000190.1, on the reverse strand, counting down.
CTTTTCGATATCCTTTATCACTCCGCCCACCTTGTTTACTGAAAAGATCAGGCGGCCTCCGGCTGTCAGTTCATGAAGATCCAGTATCTTTTCCCTGATCCTCCAGCACTGGTAAAAGAGGTTTTCAAACCCGAATCCGTCTGCCAGAAGCCCAAGCCACAGCAGATGGGAATGGATCCTTGAAAGCTCGGCCCATATGGTACGCAGGAACCTGGCACGTCTTGGCACCTCGATACCAAATATATGCTCCACTGCCTCGCAATAGCCCATTCCATGCTGGAAACTGCAGATACCACAGGTCCTCTCAGCAACATACACCAGCTGGTTGAAATCCTTTTTTGCCGCAAGGCTTTCAAGTCCCCTGTGAACAAAACCGATGGAGGGTATGGCCTCGACGACCTTTTCATCCTCTACCACAAGATCTATATGTACCGGCTCCGGCAGCACCGGGTGTTGGGGGCCGAACGGTATCACACTCCTCTTTCCCATTTACGTCAACTCTCCTCCGTTTCCTGCTTTCCAAGCGGCGTTTTCTGTCTGATCCTGTAGAGTCTGTCATTGTAGTCGAGATCGATCATCTTTATCTGAACCCCGTACAGCTCCTTCATCTCGTTTTCATAAAAGAC
>JAFSWJ010000189.1 GCA_017444545.1 Lachnospiraceae bacterium | reverse complement strand
GCCCTTCACCGGGGAGGGCAACGGGAACTATACCCGGACCCCGCGCAGGCATGATTTTTCCATAGAACCGCCGAAGAGTACGATGCTCGACGAGCTTGTAAAGGACGGAAAAACGGTTCTGGCAGTCGGCAAGATCCATGACATCTTTGCGGGCCGGGGCATGAGCGAATTTGTCTATACCTCGGGGAATGCTGAGGGTATAGACAGGACACTGGAATATATGGACAGGGATATGAACGGACTGATCTTTACGAATCTGGTGGATTATGACATGCTCTACGGCCACAGGAGGGATGTGGACGGCTATGCGAAGGCCCTGAAATACTTTGATGACAGGCTTCCCGAGATCAAGGCAAGGATGCGGGAGGAGGATATCCTGATGATAACCGCCGACCACGGCTGTGATCCGGCATATACGAGGTCAACGGATCATACCAGGGAGTACATACCTCTCATTATATACGGAAAGAATGTACCGCCCAAAAACATGGGGGTGCGTGACACCTACGCGGATATAGGATATACTGTTGAGAGATACCTTGGAACCGACCCGGGCATAGAGGGTACGGATCTTCTCACATAAAACGATCACAAGGAGAAAACAGGCATTGGCAGCTCTTGAAAACGAGATCAAAAAGAGGCGGACCTTCGCCATCATTTCACACCCTGATGCAGGAAAGACCACTTTGACCGAAAAGTTCTTATTATATGGAGGACAGATAAACCTGGCAGGGTCAGTCAAGGGCAAAGCCACTGCCAGACACGCCGTTTCCGACTGGATGGACATCGAAAAGGAGAGGGGTATCTCCGTCACATCATCGGTGCTCCAGTTCGAATACAACGGCTGCTGCATCAACATCCTCGATACCCCCGGACATCAGGACTTTTCCGAGGATACATACAGGACATTGATGGCGGCAGATTCCGCCGTCATGGTCATAGATGCTTCAAAGGGCGTTGAGGCCCAGACCAGAAAGCTTTTCAAGGTGTGCGGCAGGCGCGGCATACCGATCTTTACATTCATAAACAAGATGGACAGGGAGGCCAGGGATACCTTTGATCTGGTAGATGAGATCGAAAAGGAACTTGGCATCGAGACCTGTCCGGTCAACTGGCCCATAGGCTCCGGAAAGGAGTTCAAGGGCGTCTACGACAGGGCTTCGTCAAGCGTTGTCCTGTTTTCCGATACCCTGAAGGGAACAAAGGAAGGAAAAGAGGAATTCATATCAATAGATGATGAAGAGGGGCTGAAGGAAAAGATCGGAGAGGGCGCACTGTCAACCCTCAGGGATGAGATCGACCTTCTTGACGGCGCAAGCGTGGCCTTTGATCAGGAAAAGGTGGATCACGGCAAGCTCTCACCTGTGTTTTTCGGGTCGGCCCTGACAAATTTCGGAGTGGATATCTTTTTGCAGAATTTCCTGAAGATGACCTCGTCACCCCTTCCCAGGGTAGCCGATACGGGAGTTGTGGATCCCATAGAAAGGCCTTTTTCCGCCTTTGTTTTCAAGATCCAGGCAAACATGAACAAGGCACACCGCGACAGGGTGGCCTTCATGCGCATATGCTCGGGGAAATTTGAAGCCGGAATGGATGTTTACCATGTACAGGGAGAAAAGATGGTCAGACTGTCACAGCCCCAGCAGATGATGGCCGACGACAGGCATATGGTGACCGAGGCCTATGCGGGTGACATCATAGGAATCTTTGATCCGGGGATCTATTCGATCGGAGACACTCTTTGTATGCCCGGTGACAAGTTCAGATACAGCGGAATACCCACTTTTGCTCCTGAACACTTTGCAAGGGTGAGGCAGATCGACACCATGAAACGCAAACAGTTCGTCAAGGGTGTCATGCAGATAGCGCAGGAAGGTGCGATCCAGATATTCCAGGAGCCGCAAGGCGGCATGGAGGAGATAATCGTGGGAGTTGTAGGTGTTCTTCAGTTTGAAGTTTTACAATACAGGTTGAAGAATGAGTACGGAGTAGACATAAGATTAGAACAGCTTCCCTACGAGCATATCAGATGGATCAAAAACAAAGATGTTGATCTGGAAAAGATAAACGGAACGTCGGATATGAAAAAGATAAATGATCTCAAAGGAAATCCCCTGCTCCTGTTTGTGAATGCCTGGAGCATAGGCATGACGCTTGACAGGAACGAAGGCCTGATCCTGGAGGAATTCAATGAAGAATGAGCAAAGCGGGGAGACTGTCATTTCAAAAGAATAAACTGACAGCATTGGCTCTGGTACTGCCTTTGGCACTTTCCTCAGGCTGCTCCGTGGATTATGTAAACTATCTGGATGAGGTGAAAAGCAGCATCAGTGAGATCAAAGATATGAAGGATCAGGACGACGGACAGGCTGATCCTTATACTCCGGAAGATTTTGCGGACGCATTTGAGGACAGCGTGTCTGAAATGGGTATGAACCGGAGCATCAATGATGTGCTCATATCTGCCGGATCGGGTGATATAAGCCAGATAACCGAAGAGGATCTGCAGAATATAGGCGTCAAACTGGAGAAAGCGGACGAGGATCCTGTGAATGCAGAGGATGAGAGTGCCCGCGAAAAGATAGGCTCGAGGACCCGCGACATATCGCTGTTCGGTGACTCGAAATATGCATTTTCAATGCTTTCAAGCCATGAAAAAAGGGTATATGTCGAGATATACCGTGCGATCCAGAGTATGGCCGAGGAGACCCGGATGTCCTCACTTGATGTTGATGAGATAGACAAATGCTTCAACTGCGTGATGATAGACAATCCGGATTTCTTTTACACAGACGGCTACAAGATGACGAGAACCCTTGTAAACGGCGAGCTTGAGAGCATTTCCTTCAGCCCCAGATACACCATGACAGGCAGGGAGATACTGGAAAAAGAGGACTCTATAGATAGTTATGTAAACCGATTTATAACCGGTATGCCCGAGCTTCCGGATGAGTATTCGAAGGCAAAATACATCTTTGATTATCTGGTGGACAATACAGAGTATGACATCGAATCCGAAAACAGTCAGAACATCTGCTCCGTATTTGTGGATAATAAAAGCGTCTGTCAGGGTTATGCCATGGCAGCCAAGTATCTGGCGGATGAGCTTGGTCTGTTCTGTACCATAGTATACGGAAATGCCGGGGGAGAGAACCATGCCTGGAATCTGATGAGGCTTGACGGGACTTACTGCCATGTTGACATAACGTGGGGAGACACCTCCTACAGAAATACGGCAGAGGGTACGGACGGCGCCATGAAGGACTATGTGTTCCTGGGAGCCTCGGATGACCTGATAAAGGTGAATCACACGGTGGACAGTATAGTTGAGCTTCCTGCCTGTGACAGCCTGGATGCCTACTATTTCGTCAGGGAGGGCAGATACTTTACCGAGGAGGATCATGACAAACTCCGCGAAGTCTTTGACCGGGCTTATATGGATAATGAAGAGATACTGACAGTCAGGTGTGCTGACAGAAAGGTATATGATGATCTGGATGAGTTTCTTTTCACGGAAGGGAATGTTTTCAGATACCTGAAGGGCAACGGAAAAGCGAGATATGTGCGTAACAGCGAGGAACTGACCCTGTCGGTACTGCTGACTTAAAGTTTACATAAATCTCGCGACATATACACAACTCCGATAATATCGGATTAGCCGAAAGGGTTTATTAACATAAAATAGAGTGGTTGACATAAAGTAGACAACCGGACAAAAGACCGGAAAAACAGCAAAAATAATTATGTTAACCAAAATGATGCCGCCGCACCGCAGCCGGCATGACAACCGGAAAACCGGGCCGCAGATCAGATCCAAAACCCGGGCAGAACCGGCTCCCGCGGCAGATACGGCAAACTACGGAAGCATCGTGAACAAACATACAGGACCCACATAAATGAGGAGGACATGATGAAGGACATTGAATTCAGAAAACAGGCAGAAGAACTTGTTTCAAAGATGACCATAGAGGAGGCTGCATCCCAGCTTCTTTACAATTCTCCTGCCATAGAAAGGCTGGATATCCCGGAATACAACTGGTGGAATGAGGCTTTGCACGGAGTAGCCAGAGCCGGTATCGCCACTGTATTTCCCCAGGCCATAGGAATGGCTGCGACCTTTGATCCGGACTTTCTCTTTGAGGAGGCAAAGGTGATCGCCGAGGAAGCCAGGGCAAAATACAATATGTCCCGGGAGGAGGGAGACCGTGATATCTACAAAGGTCTCACCTACTGGAGTCCGAACATCAATATATTCCGAGATCCCCGCTGGGGCAGGGGACATGAGACCTACGGAGAGGATCCGTACCTCACCGGCAGGATGGGAAATGCTTTTATAGAGGGACTCCAGCAAAGAGATGAAAAAGGATATATGAAGATAGCGGCCTGCGCAAAGCATTTTGCAGTACATTCCGGACCTGAAGGTATCAGGCACGGTTTTGATGCAAAGCCAACAAAAAAAGATCTGGAGGAAACCTACCTGCCTGCATTTGAGACGGCGGTGGAGGATGCAAAGGCAGAGGCTGTCATGGGAGCCTACAACAGCGTAAACGGAGAGCCCTGCAACGCAAACAAAGAGCTTTTGGAAAAGACACTTCGCGGTGACTGGGGCTTTGAGGGACACGTGGTATCGGACTGCTGGGCGGTCAGGGATTTCCACGAATGCTTCCATTATACGAAAACCCCGGCAGAATCCGCGGCTGCAGCCATCAAGGCAGGCTGTGACCTTAACTGCGGCTGTACCTATGATTATATCCTGGATGCGTACCAGGAGGGGCTTATCACCGAGGAGGATATCAGACAGGCGGCAGTCAGGATCTATACCACCAGGTTCAGGCTGGGCATGTTTGACAAAGAATGCAGCTACAACAGCATAGATTTCAGCGCTTCCAATACAAAGGAAAACAAGGAACTGGCCCTTGAGGCTGCCGAAAGATCCGCCGTGCTTTTGAAAAACGACGGACTGCTCCCGCTCGACAGGAAAAACATCAAAAACATCGCCGTCATCGGTCCCAACGCATACAGCAGCAAGGCCCTCGCGGGAAATTACAACGGAGACTCCGACGAATGGGTCACAAACCTGGACGGCATCAGGAGGGCTGCGGGAGACGACATACGCATTTATTACAGTCAGGGAAGTGACATCTTAAAGGACAAAGAGGACGACCTGGCAAGAGAGGGCAAGTATTATGGTGAAGCGAGAACCTGTGCAAAACACTCTGATGTTGTGATACTATGCCTGGGGCTGGACCGCGACCTTGAGGGCGAGGAGGGCGATGCCGGAAATTCGGACGCTTCCGGCGACAAAATGGATCTCCTCCTGCCGCCGACCCAGAGGAGGCTTGCAAAGGAGGTACTTTCCGTCGGGAAGCCCACCGTCATCGTATTAAACAGCGGCAGCAGCCTGGATCTTTCGGAGTATGAAAGGGATGCATCTGCCATAATACAGGCGTGGTACAGCGGCCAGAGAGGCGGGGATGCGCTTGCGGACATCCTGTTCGGAAAAGTCTCACCATCAGGAAAACTCCCCCTCACCTTCTACTACGAGGATGGGAACCTGCCTGATTTTGCCGACTATCATATGGCAGGAAGGACCTATAAGTTCATAAAGGAAAAGCCCTGGTATCCCTTCGGATTCGGGCTCTCCTACACGACCTTTGAATACAGCAGCATGAAGGTCAAAAAAGATAATGATATGATCACGGTGTCGGTGGACATTGAGAACACGGGCAGCTTTGACGCACGCGAAACGACCCAGGTTTACATAAAATACAACGGAGATGCCGTTGAAAAGCCGAACCATGTTCTGGCGGGCTTTGCCAACACCTTTATCAAAAAGGGTGATACAAAGACTGTCACGATCGTGCTTGATAAAAAGCAGTTCGAATCTGTACTGGAGGACGGAAGCAGAAAGCTGCTTGACGGGGAGTACACCGTATTTGCCGGCTCAACCCAGCCCGACGAAAGGTCATATGAACTCACCGGCAAAAGGCCCCTTGAGGCTGAGCTTACGGCACAGCAGGGTGTTATCTCCTGAATCAGTCACATGTAAAACCGCAGCCCTCTCCATAGCAGATACAACCGCAGTGATCGTTGTCACCTTCTCCTTTTACTCCGGCTCCGGTCAGGTTCCGTATTCCTTGAAATATGACCTCTGCGGTGTTATACTGTAAAAACATTGTTTATGGCAGACATCAAAACAAAAAGCAGTTTTTGACGATAAACATACAAATACATCCGGAGGATGCAAATGGCTTCAAAAACAAACACTCAGGAAAACGGAAGCAGGGTATTTACCCTTGATTCAAAAAGCATGGGCGAGGTAAAGATAGCCGATGATGTGGTGGCATCCATCGCGGTGCTTGCCGCCCGTGAGGTTGAGGGCTTTGATGATATGGCCGCAAATACCACCAGACTCATGAATGCCGTGAAAGCAAACAAGCCAAAGGGCATCAGGGTGGATGTGGTGAACAACATGGTCCGCGTGGATCTGGTGGCCAGGCTCAAATACGGCTACAATGTCAGGGAGACCTCGGCAAAGCTTCAGGAAAAGATAAAGAGCGCCATAGAGAACATGACCGGACTCGATGTTACCCATGTGAATATCAGGATCGCCGGTGTGAACACTGAGGACAGGGCATAGGATATGCTGAACAGGAGCAGGCTTCGGGAAAAAGTATTTGTTCTCTTGTTTGAGTCACAGTTCAATGACCCCAAGGATATGCCCGAGCAGGCAAGGCTCTATCTGACAGAGTCAGATGAGGCCTGTGATGAGGAAAGCGCGGCGTTCATTGAGGAACGCTTCAGGCGTGTCAGTGAAAATCTGGAAAAGATCGACGGCCTGATCGAGAGCCACAGCAGTGGCTGGAGCATAGACCGTATCGGAAAAGTCGAACTCTCGGTTCTGCGGCTTGCAGTCTATGAACTGAAATATGATGGGGACATACCCTCCGGTGTGGCGATAAACGAAGCCGTCAATCTGGCAAAAAAATACGGACAGGACGGCGCCGGTTCCTTTATAAACGGCATCCTTGCCAATTTCGCGGACTGAAACCAAACGGCAGACCGGAACAGACCGCGGACTGAAACCAAACGGCATTCCTGCCGATCCCGCAGATTGAAATAATACAAACGGCAGACCGAAACCAACCATGGGCACTGTTTATTCTGTTAGTCAGGTCAATTCATATATAAAAGGTCTCATAAGCAAAGACGCTCTCCTGCGCAGCATTCAGATCAGGGGCGAGCTTTCAAACGTCAAATATTACCCTTCCGGACATATCTATTTCACACTGAAAGATGACAAGGCTGCCATTTCCGGAGTCATGTTCGCCCAATACGCCTACAAACTGAAGACCAGGCTGAAGGACGGCACGAAGGTGGTGGTCGAGGGCGGCATCGGGGTATACGAAAAGACGGGAGCCTACCAGATATACGCGTCGGATATCAGACCGGAAGGCAGCGGAGAACTCTACGAGAGATTCCTCAGATTAAAGGAGGAACTTGAGGAAAGAGGGATGTTTGATGCAGGCTACAAGCAGGAGATCCCGGCCTTCATAAACCGGCTGGGAGTCGTGACTGCAAGGACCGGAGCCGCTGTCAGGGACATCATTAACATATCAAAGCGGCGGGATCCCTTCATAGAGATCATACTATATCCGGCAAAGGTCCAGGGCGAGGGCTCGGCGCAGACCATAGCCGAGGGCATCAGGACATTGGACGCTTATGGCGTTGACACCATCATAGTCGGCCGCGGCGGCGGATCCATCGAGGACCTGTGGGCTTTCAACGAAGAGATCGTGGCCCAGGCTGTCTTTGACTGCAAAACCCCGGTCATTTCCGCGGTTGGCCACGAAACTGACTTTACCATATCAGACCTGGTGGCGGATCTTCGTGCTCCCACACCATCCGCGGCTGCAGAGCTGGCAGTTTTTGATTATACGGAGTTTTCCGAAAAGACCGGCTCCTACCGCCTGTCGCTGTCATCTGCCATGCAGGGCAGGATCAGAAACGACAGGATGCGGCTTGAAAACATCGCCCTCCGCCTCAAAAACAAAAGCCCGGCGGGACGTATGAACGAAAGACGCTTGAGACTTGACGGATATTATGACAGTATAATAAAAGCGATGGGGCTTCGGCTACAGAGATACACATCAAGATATGAGCTTTACAGAGAAAAGCTGAAAGGTGCCGACCCGCAGGGAAGGCTGAAGAGCGGATACGCCTATGTCGAGGGCGCAGACGGAAAGCCGGTGAAGGATGTGAAAAACCTTCACGAAAATGACACCCTGAAGCTGATAATGAAAAACGGAAAGGTCTACGCAGATGTCAGAAAAGTCGAAAACTAAAAAGATGACCATAGAGGAATCCTTTGATTATCTCGACGAGGCGCTTGAAAAGATCGAGGATGAGGACATCCCGTTGGAGGAGGCCTTTGCGGTATATGAGGGCGCCATGAAGGTATTGAAGGACTGCGGGAAACAGATAGATGCCGTTGAAAAAAAGGTAAAGGTCCTTGAAAAAAACGGCACCTTGAGCGAACTTGAGGAAATGGGGGACTGAGAAGACCCGCCACAGACATATGTATATAGAAAAGATCAACAAAGAAAACGACATAAAGAACATCGATCCGGAGAACTATCCCGAGCTGGCCTCGGAGATCAGGGAGTTTCTGATCGAAAAGATCAGCCGGAACGGCGGACATCTGGGCTCAAATTTGGGCGTGGTGGAGCTTACCATGGCTTTGCACCTGTCACTGACCCTGCCTGAGGACAAGATCATCTTTGACGTGGGACACCAGTCCTATACCCACAAGATCCTGACCGGCAGACGGGATGACTTTGACATGCTCAGAAAATACGGCGGCATGAGCGGCTTTCCCAAAAGGAGGGAAAGCGACTGCGATCCCTTTGAGACCGGACATTCCTCCACCTCCGTATCGGCAGGACTGGGTCTGGTGAAAGCCAGGGATCTTGCGGGAGAGCATTATAATGTGGTCTCCGTCATAGGAGACGGGGCTCTCACGGGAGGAATGGCATATGAAGCCCTGAACAACGCTTCGAAATTAAAGACAAACTTCATCATCATATTAAACGACAACGATATGTCCATCTCCGAAAATGTGGGCGGCATATCAAACTACCTCCAGACCATCAGGACTGCGGAGGGATATCAGAATTTCAAACTCGATCTCGAAAAGTTCTTATTAAAAAACATGCCCTTCAGGGGTGAAAAGGTGGTTGACAGCCTGAAACGCTTCAAGAGCTCCTTCAAGCAGCTCATCGTCCCCGGGATGTTTTTTGAGGACATGGGAATCACCTATCTGGGACCCGTGAACGGACACGACGTGAAGGCCATGTGCAGGCTGATCGAGGAGGCAAAGCGCATCAGACACTGCGTGCTGATCCACGTGCTGACAAAAAAAGGCAGGGGATACGATCCCGCGGAGAGGCATCCCGCGCGGTTCCACGGCACCGTGCCCTTTGAGATAGAGACGGGACTTCCGAAGGTGAAGCGTACAAAGGCGGATTATACGGATATCTTTTCAACCGTCATGATCAAGCTTGCGGCCAGGAACGACAAGGTGGTGGCCATCACAGCAGCCATGCCCGACGGGGTGGGGCTGAAAAGGTTCCGCAATATCTATCCCGACAGGTTCTTTGACGTGGGCATAGCAGAGGAGCATGCCGTGACCTTTGCGGCAGGACTGGCAGCGGGAGGCATGAGACCGGTTGTTGCCATCTATTCCTCGTTCCTGCAAAGAGCCTACGACCAGATACTTCACGACGTGTGTATCCAGAACCTTCCGGTGATATTTGCCATAGACAGGGCAGGCATAGTAGGAGCAGACGGGGAGACCCATCAGGGGATCTTTGATATCTCCTACCTCTCCTCCATACCAAACATGAACATCCTGGTCCCCAAAAACAAATGGGAGCTTTCGGACATGATGAAATTTGCACTGGAGATCTCCGTGCCCTGCGCCATCAGATATCCCAGAGGGGAAGCCTACGACGGTCTGAAGGATTTCCGCGCACCCATAGAATACGGCAGGGCCGAGGTCATCTATGACGAGGCAGGCATAGCCCTCTTTGCCCTGGGCTCCATGGTCAAAACCGCGGAGGAAGTGAGAAGCATCCTCAAGGAAAAAGGCTACTACTGCTCACTCATAAATGCCAGATTTGCAAAGCCCATCGACGAGGAAGCGGTGAGTGTCGCAGCTTCAAGACACGACCTCATCGTGACTATGGAGGAAAATGTGGCAAGCGGCGGCTACGGCGAAAAGGTGCTGGATTTTGCAAACCGCGCCGGCCTTGAGACGAACATCCTGAACATCTCTTTGCCTGACGAATACATAGAACACGGCAAACCCGACATATTAAAGAGCGAGCTGAAGCTTGACGCGGCAGGCGTCGCTGACACGATACTTGCAAGGATCGGCATGATAAAGCAATTTCATTGAGCTAAGCTTTCCATTTATCGTTTTTGCTCCCGCAGGTCACCCCCCATACCTTGCGCTCCAGTAGGTGCTCGGCATGGGGCCCCCCTGCTCGCGCCCCAATCGTTTGGATTACTTAACTCAATGAAATTGCCTGACAAGATGAATTTGATGTAAGAGGATAATAAATGGCTGACAAAGAAAGACTCGACCTGCTTCTGGTGCAGAAGGGACTGGCAACCTCCAGACAGCGCGCCCGCGCCATGATAATGGAAGGCAGCGTATATGTGGACGGTGTCAGGGAAGACAAGCCCGGCTGCAACATCAGCAGGAGCGCACAAATAGAATACCGCGGGAAAAAGCTCCGTTACGTAAGCCGCGGAGGATTAAAGCTTGAAAAAGCCCTTGAGGTTTTCGGGATAGAACTTGAAGGAAAGATCTGCATGGACATCGGCGCCTCCACGGGGGGCTTCACCGACTGCATGCTCCAGCGCGGCGCCCAAAAGGTCTACGCCGTCGATGTGGGCTACGGTCAGCTTGACTACAAGCTTCGCACGGACGAGCGCGTCGTATGCATGGAAAAGACCAACTTCCGCTACGTCAAGCCCGGGGACATAGAGGAAAGCCCGGAATTTGCCACAGTGGACGTTTCCTTCATCTCGCTGAGCCTCATACTTCCCGTGGCCTACGAGGTGCTCTCTGACGTATCACAGATGGTCTGCTTAATAAAACCGCAGTTTGAGGCAGGCCGTGAGCAGGTCGGCAAAAAGGGCGTGGTCAGGGACAAGCTGATCCATGAAGAGGTCATCTCAAATGTGATCGACATGGCCGTAAAATGCAATTTCACCGTGAAGGGTCTTGATTATTCACCCATAAAGGGCCCGGAGGGAAACATAGAATACCTGCTGTATCTGTCAAAGGACAGCAGGAGCATATTCAAGGAGGTCAAAAGCCTTGAATATCCCATATCCGAGACGGTGCAGATGGCCCATGAAAGGCTGGATACATGAAGAGTTTCTATATAATAACAAACTCCACAAGAGATGAGGATCTTGAGGTCACAAGAAAGATCGAGGAATTTTTCCGCTCCCGTGGTCTGTCCTTTTTCACCCATATCGCGGATGTGAGCACCGGCACAAACTACACCGACGAAAACAAGATACCCAAAGATACCGACTGTGTCATAGTCCTCGGCGGGGACGGCACCATGATCCAGGCGGCACACGACACCGCAGATCTGGATCTGCCATTGCTCGGTATCAATCTCGGCAGGATCGGCTATCTGGCCGATGTCGAAAAGGTTAACATAAATGAGTCGCTTACCGACCTCATCGAAGGCCGCTACAAAATAGAGGAAAGGATGATGATAAGCGGGGAGATAATCACTCCGGGGGCGCCGAATCACGACAAGAACAGGTCGTTGAACGATATCGTCATCCACCGCGGAGCGGAGATGCGGGTAGTAAACTACAAGGTTTACATAAATGATTCGTTCCTCTATGATTTCCGGGCGGACGGAATGATAGTGGCCACACCCACGGGATCCACCGCATATTCCATGTCGGCGGGCGGTCCCATAGTGGAACCCATGTCCGAGATGATCATCATCACCCCGATCTGCCCGCACACCATCAACTCCAGGAGCACGGTCTTTTCCGCCAAGGACAGGATCAGGATCAGCGCCGAAGGCTACGGGGTCTGCGCAAACTTTGACGGCCACATATCCGTTCCCATGTCCGAAAAAGACGAGATACTCATCGTGCGCTCGTCAAAGACCACAAAGCTCGTCAGGCTGAAAGACGACAGCTTCCTGACAGTGCTGCATGACAAATTCCAATAGTGTGAAAAATCCCTGACGTCTCGAACATTTATACATTGTCATTTAGTTAAGCTTCCAGGAAGTGGATGCGCGAGCAGGGGGGCCCCGTACCGAGCACCTACTGGAGCGCAGAGTGCGGGAGGTGACCTGCGGGAGCAAGAGCCAATAAGTTGAAAAGCTTAACTTAATGACAATGGACACATAAAAGGAGATATCAAATGCTAATAAGCCTCAATGTGAAAAATCTTGCCCTGATCAAGGAATCCGAGGTTTTCTTTTCCGACGGATTAAATATCCTGACAGGCGAGACCGGAACCGGAAAATCCCTTATTATAGGCTCTATCAGTCTGGCCCTCGGCGGCCGCGCCACAAAAGACATAGTCAGGACCGGCGAAAAGGAAGCCCGTATCGAGCTTGTCTTTTCACTGGATAATAAAAACCAGGAGGAGATCCTCAAAGGTCTCGAGGTCCCCGTGGAGGAGGACGGACTCGTGATCCTGCGGCGCACCATCCGCGACGGGCGAAGCATCGCGAGCATCAATTCCCAGACGGTGACGGCTTCCACCTTAAAGACAGTATCCGAGATGCTGCTTGATATACACGGACAGCACGAGCACCAGTCGCTGCTCTATAAAAGAAATCACATGAAGATCCTCGACAGCTACGCTTCCCGTGAGCTCGAGGAAGGTCTGTCACTGATCAAAAAGGACTATTCAAGACTGCTGCAGGTTCGCCATGAGCTTGAGGAGGGACCCGTTGATGAAAGAGACAGGACCAGGCAGGTGGACCTTTTGAAGTTTGAGATCGAAGAGATAGAAAAGGCTCATTTGAAGCAGGGCGAGGATGACGAGCTTGAGGAGGTCTACGACAGATTCAAAAATGCCGAAAAGCTGACCGGTGCGGTAAATGATGCCCTCAACATGGTCAGCGCCGATGCAAAGGACAGCGCCATCAGCCTCGTGGGACGCGGAACCGCGGCCCTGTCCGAGATAAGCGGTATGGATGAGGAAACAGACAGGCTTTGCAGTCAGCTTTCTGAGATAGAATCCCTTCTTGGCGATTTTTCAAAGGACGCCGCGGGATACCTGGCAAATTCCGAGTTTTCAAGGGAGGAATTTGAGCGGGTCGAAAGCAGACTGGATCTTATTAACCGCCTGAAAGCCAAGTACGGCGATACTTTTGATGACATAGCCGAAAGTCTTGAGGAAAAAAAGAGTGAGCTTGAAAGGCTGTCGGATATAGAGACCCTGCGCGAAAGGCTGCTTGAGGAAAAGGACGGGCTTGAAGAAAGGCTTACAAAAAACTGCACAGAGGTAAGCCGCATCCGCAGGGAAAAGGCAGACAGGCTGTCGTCGCTTATGATGGAGGCCTTAAAGGATCTCAATTTCAATGACATAGGTTTCCGTATCGATGTCAGAAGCGATGAGGACAGGATCTCGGAAACCGGGTTTGACGAGGTTGAGTTCATGATCTCCATGAACAGGGGGAGCCCTTAAAGAGTCTTGAAAACGTGGCTTCCGGCGGAGAACTTTCGCGTATCATGCTGGCGCTTCGTACGGTGCTTGCCAGTGAGGATGACATCCACACCCTGATCTTTGATGAGATCGACACCGGCATCTCGGGACGTACGGCCCAGAGCGTGGCTGAAAAGCTGAACCTGCTTTCAAAAAATCATCAGGTCATCTGCATTACACACCTGCCGCAGATCGCAGCCATGGCCGACCATCATTTTGTCATCGAAAAGTTCTCGGATGAGGAGTCCACCCGGACCACCATAAAGGAGCTTGCCGAAGAAGAGATGATCGATGAACTTTCAAGGCTGCTTTCAGGTGAAGCCATTACCGATGCAGTCAGGGAAAATGCCGCGGAGATGAGAAGGCTGGCAAAGGCAAAAAAGTAAAGTAACCTGCCGGGGCACATGAAAATGAAAGGAAACAGATACATGAGAACGATAAACGTTGGAACCACAGGCATAAAGACACCCCAGAACGCCTTCGGAGCGCTGCCCATACAAAGGGACGATACGGAAACGGCTGTAAAGATCCTTCGCAAAGCATACGAGGGAGGCATGACCTACTTTGATACTGCCCGTGCCTACTCTGACAGCGAGGAAAAGATGGGGCTTGCCCTGTCGGATGTGCGCGAAAAGATCACCATTGCCACAAAGACCATGGGAAAGACACCCGATGATGTGAAGCGTGATCTGGACACATCTTTGAAGATGCTCAAAACAGACTACATAGATATATACCAGTTCCACTGCGCGGAGCAGTGCTACAGTCCCGATGACGGAACCGGGATGTATGAAACGGTAAGCGATCTCAAAGAGCAGGGAGTGATCAGACATATCGGCATCACCGCTCACAAGATAGGCATCGCAGAGCAGATAGCAGACTCCGGCCTCTACGAGACACTGCAGTTTCCCTTCAGCTATCTTTCAAGCGAAATGGAGATAAAGCTCACAAAAAAATGTCTTGAAAAAAATGTGGGCTTCATAGCCATGAAGGCTCTTTCCGGCGGTCTCATCACCGACTACCGTGCAGCCTACGCCTTCATCGCACAATTTGAAAATGTCATCCCCATCTGGGGCATCCAAAAGGAAGAGGAACTTGAACAGTGGCTGTCTCTCATGAAGGAAGAGACGGTGATGGATGATGAGATACGAAACCTCATCGAAAAGGACAAAAAGGAGCTTGACGGTGATTTCTGCCGGGGCTGCGGCTATTGCATGCCCTGTCCCATGGGGATCAAGATCAACAACTGCGCCCGCATCTCACTGCTGCTTCGCAGGGCGCCCAGCGCAAACTGGCTTTCGCAGGAATGGCAGGAAAACATGAAAATGGTTGAAAACTGCGTCAACTGCGGAATGTGCAAAT
>JAFSWJ010000188.1 GCA_017444545.1 Lachnospiraceae bacterium | reverse complement strand
TTTTCAGAACTGATACGGACGGGAAAAAATGATACACAGTTTCCGTTAAAGGATCATACCACCGGTCACTTCAAAAAAGGGGCGGAGTAGAAAGGGGAAAAAATGGCAGATGCTCTTGTAGGGCTTTCCAGATATCTTCTGACCATATTTGCGATCTTTTATACCTTTCACTGCTTTGTTGTCTTTGTATTCAGGAACGAAGAGGAAAGGACGCCTTTTTATGTGATCCAGAATATACTCATGGTATTTACTCATGTGCTGGGTTTTTTTGTGCTGGCCCAAAGGAGTGGCAACAATGATCTCCTTTTCATCTGCGCTTTTCAGGAGGTCATGTTCTTTGCTGCCCTGATCCTCTACAGGATCCTGTATCCCGGAGCATCCAGGCTTATCACAAACAATGTATGTTTCCTTCTGTCCGTCAGCTTCATAATGCTGACCAGGCTTTCCTATGCCAGGTCCATCCGGCAGTTTGCGGTAGTAGTCATTTCTCTGGTCATTTCATTTGTGATACCCTTCATCATATCAAAGCTGGAGTTTTTACTTAAACGATATACCCTGTATTACGGTGTGGCCGGGATCATCATCCTTCTTGCCATGATGACCAGAGGTGCGGTCACAAACGGATCAAAGATAACCCTGACCATAGGAGGTGTGACCTTTCTGCCTTCCGAATTCGTTAAAGTTCTTTTTGTATTCTTCCTGGCAGGCATGCTTTCCGATGAAGAGTATATCGATGAGGAGACGGGATATCCCGAAAGGAACAGGATCATAGCGGCCGTGCTCATCAGCGGTCTGCATATACTGCTTCTGGCTCTTTGCAAGGATCTGGGAGCGGCCATGATCTTTTTTGTCGTTGCGGTTTTTATGATCTATGTTTCGCTGAAAAAACTTCTGGTCCTTGCAGGCGGTCTTCTGGCCTTTGCCGGTTCCGCTTTTATCGGCTACAGGCTCTTTTCCCATGTCAGGGTGAGGGTGGCGGCTTGGAAGGATCCTTTTCTTGACATAGAGGGAAAGGGCTATCAGCTGTCCCAGTCCCTTTTTGCCCTAGGCACCGGCTCCTGGGCGGGTATGGGGCTTTTGATGGGGTCTCCCGACAAGATACCGGTTGTGGAGGCGGATTTCATCTTTTCGGCGGTGGCAGAGGAGATGGGCTGTCTTTTTGCCATCTGTCTCATACTTATATGTTTAAGTAACTTCCTGATGTTCATGAACATATCCATGTCCATCGGAGACGGATACTTCAAGGTCATATCTCTTGGACTTGCCGTAAACTACGGCTTTCAGGTGTTTCTGACCATAGGCGGTGTTACAAAGCTCATACCGCTTACCGGAGTCACTCTGCCTCTCGTCAGCTTCGGAGGCACGAGTGTCATGTCAACCCTCTTTATGTTTGCAATAATCCAGGGGTTGTATATAATAAAGAAAGGGTCATGAGGGTGAAAAAAGACACAAACCGCGAACTGAAGGTCACAGTATATATATTTCTGATCCTGTTTGTCGTGATGATCGCGTATTTTGCGTTTTACGTGCAGTTTCGCGCTCCGGAAAAGATCGTCAATTCCTACAATACGAGACAGAAAAACCTGGAAAACAGCGTTATCAGAGGCACGATCTATTCGGATAAAGGTGAGGTCCTTGCAAGGGAAGCCTTAAAGGACGGAGTGGAGGTCAGAAATTACCCTTATGCCAATCTGTTTGCCCATGTGGTGGGTTTTTCGACCTACGGGTATTTCGGACTTGAAAAATCTGCAAATATCGAGCTTTTGACATCGAATGCCCCGGTGGATGAAAGACTTGGAAAAGAGATGGCAGGAGTGAGAAATACCGGGGACAATATCTTTACGTCCCTGAACGTGAACCTGCAGAAGACGGCCTTTGATGTCCTGGCAAATTACAGGGGCGCGGTGATAGTGATGGAAGCAAAGACCGGCAGGATCCTGGCTGAGGTGTCAAAGCCGGATTTTGATCCAAACACCGTTTCCGAAAACTGGGCGCAGATCACCGGAAATGAGGATGAGGCAGCCCTGGTAAACAGATGTGTTTCGGGACTTTACCCTCCGGGTTCCACCTTCAAGACTGTGGCTCTGCTTGAGTACCTGAGAGAACACGAGCTTGAGGACGGCGGTTATTCCTACAGCTGTAACGGTCATTTTGAATATGACGGCAGTCGCATAGAATGCTATCATGGAAGTGTACACGGAACGGTGGATCTTTTGAGATCCTATGCAAAATCCTGCAACTGTTCCTTCGCAAATATTGGCACAAAGCTTGATATACCGGGGCTTGAAGATACGGCGGATGAGCTTCTTTTCAACAGGGCACTTCCCGTGGAATCGGACTACAAAAGATCCTCATTTGCCTTAAACAGTGCCTCGGATACAAACGAGGTGCTCCAGACCTCAATAGGGCAGGGAAAGACTCTCGTCACGCCCATGCATTTGGCCCTCATCACCCAGGCCATAGCAAATGACGGGGTCATGATGAAGGCGACGCTTACTGACAGGCAGGAAAACTATCTGGGTACCGTCATCAGGCAGCAAAAACCCGGACAGTACAGGCGGATAATGAAAGAGCAGGAGGCCGGGATACTCAAAGAGTATATGAGGGAAGTGGTACGTTCCGGCACGGGCAAAAAGCTCATGAGCCCTTATTATACTGCTGCGGGAAAGACGGGATCCGCAGAGTTTGGAAACGTAAAGGGCAGAAGTCATGCCTGGTTTACGGGCTTTTCGGAAACGGACGGTCCCGATATAGTGGTGACCATAATAATAGAGCAGGCAGGAAGCGGCGGAGACTACGCCG
>JAFSWJ010000187.1 GCA_017444545.1 Lachnospiraceae bacterium | reverse complement strand
CTTTGGCGGACTTCAGGATTTCGGTTCACTTTTTGCAACCGTCAGACACGGCGGGAAATCGGTTGGTGAGATCATCAAGGATTCAATGGGAGACAGGGCAAAGAAGCTTTTCATCATCTTTGCTCTCCTGGTGCTGATTCTGGTCATCGCTTCCTTTGTAAACGTCGTTGCCGGAACATTTATGACAAAGCCTGATGATGCCGGTAATATTGCTATCGGCTTTGTGACACATCCTACAGGTAATCAGACCACCGCTATGATCTCAGCCTGTTTCATCGTTCTTGCAATCATCTACGGTATGCTGACAAACCGCCTTGGAATGAAGACTGTTCCCGCAACCGTCATTGGTATCGTTGGGATCGTTCTTTCCATAATCCTTGGCATGAACGTAGGACTGGCTCTTTCAAGGACTGCATGGATCATCATAATAGGTGCATATATCACGATTGCATCGCTGATCCCGGTCTGGATCATGCTTCAGCCCCGTGATTACCTGTCAAGCTTCCTGCTCTATGCAATGATGGCTGTGGCTATCGTCGGTATCTTTGTTTCTGCGTTTACCGGCAATACAACCTTCCAGCTTCCTGCCTTTACCGGATGGTCGACAAAGGTCGGAACACTGTTCCCGGCACTTTTCATTACGGTTGCCTGCGGTGCCTGCCCCGGCTTCCATTCACTGATCTCGACAGGTACTTCTTCAAAGCAGCTTTATAATGAAAAAATGCAAAGGCTATCGGCTACGGCTCGATGCTCATAGAAAGTGCACTTGGAATCATTTCCCTCATAGCTGTAGGTATGGTCTTCTCTGATTATATCGCAGGCGAGAGGTTCGGTTCTCCCTCAGCCGCATTTGCGGGCGGTATCGCCGCTATGTTCAGGCAGGATGAAAGCGGAGCGATCTACGCGCTGCTGACCCTGGCGGTTTCAGTATTTGCCCTGACATCACTTGATACAGGAACGCGTCTTTCACGTTTCATGTTCGGAGAACTCTTCCTCAAGGAGAATGAGGCGACCTACAAGGATGCATCAGGTATCAGAAAGTGCCTTGCCCATCCTCTCGTAGGAACACTTTTCATGGTCGTTGTAGGATGCGTGCTCGGAGGCCTGAGCCTTTCACAGATCTGGGGACTTTTCGGAGCGGCAAACCAGCTTCTTGCAGGTATAGCTCTCATGGCTGTTGCGGCATGGCTGGGAACCCAGGCAAAGAACAATAAGATGTTCTTTTTCCCGATGGCATTCATGCTCTGTGCAACGCTGACCAGTCTTGTGATCACCATCATAAAGAAGTTCGGTGCGATCGGTGCCGGCGAGGCTATGTGGGGTGATTGCTTCCAGCTTGTATTTGCACTTGCAATGGTCGTACTTGCGGTGATCCTCGTTATCGAGGGCATACAGACCTTCAGCAAGCAGGCAAAGAGCAAGGCTGCCTGAGTTTTTAAGAGATAAAGTGGGACAGGGGACGTTTCTCTGTCCCACTTTTATGTTAACCGCAATCCGGGTATTGCGAAAGAACAGCTATACTACATTTTGTGAGGTTTAAATGGAACCCTATATCTGCGTGACAAAGCCCGGAGATGCCGTCATAGAAGTCAAAAGATCAAAGTTCATAGGCGCGGTGCGTTCTGTTTCAAGCGAGGAGGAGGCACTAAGCTTTCTTGAGGGTGAAAGAAAGAAATATCACGACGCAAAGCACCACTGCAGTGCTTATATAATAAGAACTCCGGGTCCCGGACAGCCCGACATCGTTCACAGCAGCGATGACGGAGAACCTTCAGGTACTGCGGGAAAGCCTATGCTTGAGGCTGTGGAAAAGTCCGGTCTGAAGGATGTGGTCTGTGTGGTCACAAGGTATTTCGGAGGGATCCTTCTGGGCACCGGCGGGCTTGTGAGAGCCTACACGGATGCTGCAAAAGCTGCGGTTGAGGCGGCGGGAAAGGCAAAGATGTGTCCGGCCGAGAAAATCGAGCTTGTCTTTGATTATACCCATACCGGAAGGGTGGACAATATCATAAACGGAGCCTCGTGCAGGCGGCGGGATGCGGACTACACGGATGTTGTCAGGTATGTGGTGACCTGCGATCCGGAGGGCAGTGAAAGTATGATCAGGGCTCTTTTGGAGGCGACGGCGGGTTCATTGAAATATGAAAAGAAAGGTCTGATCTGGACTGAGCAGTAACCGGCATGGAAAGCATGCCGGTTTTGTTTTACAGGGATATTCCCGTCTGGGTTATGGAATGAAAGATGAGAAACTTTTTCAGACCGAAGGTGACGATATCCTCGTAATGAAGCCGGTAGGGCGGCAGGAGAACAAATCCTACATCTGTCTCCTTCAGCACATATCTCTTTTTGTCCCGAAGGTAAAAGGCGTGGTCCTCGCTGATGAAGCGGTAATAGAGCTCTGTCACCTCAAAATCGGAGTGATCGCTTGATGCCACTTCTACGGCGATATGCTTTTTGCCCTTATTATCCATATAGGAGATAAGCTCCGGTGTGTATCTGAATTCCATATGAACCTCGATGGTGGGACAGGGGACGTTTCTCTGTCCCAGTTTTATGTTAATCAATACAGGGGATGTATCCGTATGAAATTGTATTTCACTCTGTTTACATAATTGTGGGACAGAGAAACGTCCCCTGTCCCACAATTATAGCAAAATAAATAGCCTTTTTTAAATGATTTTCGTATATAATAATAACAAAGGATAAACAATCCGTTATGAAGGAGGACAGAAATATGAGTATTGAGAAAATAAATGAAAATGATCTTGAAGGAATAAGCGGCGGAGTGATCTTTAATTCCACGGGTATCACCGGTGCTGATGCCAGTAAACCCTGGGAGGTGCTGGATGACCACACAGGAAACAATATTTACTGGAACGGGGAGAAACAGGTCTTTGCAACCAGAGAAGAGGCTTTGAAGGCCGCAAAGATGATCGGGGCTAATACCATGGAAGTTACATGGGATCAGGTCCTTCAGATGAGAGACCAGAAATAGGACGAGAGGTCTTCATGTCATTTGCTCAGGCGCTAAAGGATTTTTTTGATCCGAAGAAAAAGATAAAGGTCCCCGGAATGTCGGAAAACTTCTTTGCCACTGATGCCTGCGACGGATGCGGTATCTGTGCAAAGAAGTGTCCCACCGGGCACATCAGGATGGTGGAGGGCCGGCCCGACTGGGGCAAGCCCTGTTTGATGTGTGCCCAGTGCATGGATTTCTGCCCGAAGGGGGCCATTGCTTTTGGTCCGGTCCCGCCGAAGGATGAGCGGAAATAGTTTACATAATATAGTCTTTGTCTCTTGATATGAGATAATAAGTGATCTCGGAACCTTCTCCCGTCACAGGGAGGGTGATTCGGCCCTTGAAGATCGAGTCGGAATTTGTGTTCCGGTCTGTCACAAAAAACGGAAGGGGGCTGTCTTTTGCCTCCTTTTCGAAGCTCCCGGTTTTTTTGGGAAATCTCAGTGTTGTGCGCGGCAGTCTTTCGTAGCACAGATCCGTCCATATCCCTCTTTCGGATTCCATGAGGACATCCGTACCGTTTATCTCTTCAAAGGAGAGGCTCTGGGTTGTCTCCTTTATCAGCTCGTGCTCCTTTGGAAGGCAGATATAGAGCTTTTCCGTCATGAATTCACGGCAGAACACCCCGTCCTCATCCATGCTTTTCGTAATGATCCCCACACTGCATATATTATGGCGCACACTGTCGGCTACCAGCTCCTCAAGTGAGATCTCCGAGGATATGGGCCTGTCGGAAAATTTCTGTACCAGGGATGGCAGGAGGAGGGAAAGTGCCGATGCGGCGCAGCTTTTCACCTTGAAAATCCGGAGCGAACTGTCGTAGGAACGCACCATTTTGAGGGCATCATCCGCCGCAGCTATGATCTTTCTGGAGTATTCCACAGCAAGCCTTCCCGTATCGTTGAATTCTATGCGGTTTTTGGACCGGGTGAAAAGACTGACCCCGAAATCCTCCTCCATGCTCTGCATGGTGCGGGTGATAGTGGGCTGTGACACATGGAGTACATCGGCGGTCTTTGACAGGGTCCCCATCTCCGCAAAGGTTACAAACTGCTTCAGTTCATCCAGATTCAGCATAGATTTTTTCTCCTCTTTTGCATAATAAAAGCGTTTCACGATCGAATATTATTCAGTATCTGTATACTGCATTATATATTTCGATGAGCAATTTGTAAAGCCGCGTTTGTTGTTTTTATTATGAGAAAATGGTACAATACTTCAGTTATGGACGGCTTTTTTTGAGAGGTGGCGTTATGGACGAAGAGATCAGGGAACTCATCGATTCCAAACAGTATAACGAACTGAGGAAGAAGCTTGCGGGCCTCAACGAGGCGGATATAGCTTCCGCAATGGAGGAACTTCCAAAGGAGGAACTGCCCAGGATACTCAGGCTCCTTTCAAAAGACATGGCTGCGGATGTGTTTTCGTTCCTGCCGACGGATATCCAGCAGGAGCTGATCACGATGCTGACCGATACCGAGGCTGCGACCATCATAAACAACCTCATGGCCGATGATGCTGCGGACCTCATGGAGGAGATGCCGGCAAATGTGGTCAAAAGGCTGCTTGCAAATGCCAGTGCCGAGACCAGGCGTGACATCAACCATCTGCTGAAATTCCCGGACAATTCCGCAGGCTCCATCATGACAGTGGAGTACATGGACCTCAAGGAAAACTGGACCATCAGCGAATGCATGGACCGGATCAGGAAAAAGGGCCTGGACTCCGAGACCATATATACCTGCTATGTTCTTGACAAACAGAGGCGCCTCATCGGAACGGCGGCCCTCAGGTATCTGCTCATCAGCGATCCGGATGTGACCATCGGGAGCATCATGAACGAGAACGTTATCTCGGTAAAGACCCTTGACGACCAGGAAGAGGTCGCAAAGCTTTTCCAGAAATACGACTTCAACTCCATGCCCGTGGTCGATGCCGAAAACAGGATGGTCGGAATCATCACCGTCGACGATATCGTCGATATCATCCAGGAAGAGGCTACGGAGGATATCGAAAAGATGGCAGCTATCATGCCTTCGGATAATAAACCCTACCTTAAGATGGGCGTTTTTGAGATCTGGAAAAAGAGGATAGTATGGCTCCTTTTCCTCATGATCTCGGCAACCTTTACCGGGAAGATCATAACCCACTACGAGTCGGCACTGGGGGCCTACATCGTACTGACAGCCTTCATACCGATGCTCATGGACACCAGCGGAAATGCGGGATCCCAGACCTCGGTCACCGTGATCAGAAGCCTTTCGCTGGATGATATAGAGTTTTCCGACCTTTTCAGGGTGCTGTGGAAAGAGATGAGGACCTCGCTGATGACAGGACTGGCCCTGGGTGCAGCCAATTTTGTGAAGCTGCAGGTGGTTGACAGGGTTTCGCCCATGGTGGCGCTGGTCGTATGCGTAACCCTGGTCGCCACGGTGTTTGTGGCAAATGTGATCGGAGCAACGCTGCCCATGCTTGCCAAAAAGATCGGGTTTGACCCGGCGGTCATGGCAAGTCCGCTGATCACAACCATTGTGGATGCGGTATCGCTGCTGGTCTACTTTGAATTTGCCACCACCATGCTGCATATAGCATAATAAGATCGTTTTTGGCGGGTGTACCGGCATCCCTGTACGTCGAGCACTTTCCAAGTATCAAGACGGCGTGAAAAAGAGCGTCGCAAAACAGTACATGCGTCCAAACGAAGTCTTTGACAGGACATCAGATATATGTATTTTGCGAACAATCAGCCGGCAGTTCTTAGCAAGCCGGAGGCTTATAAACCGTCGAGTACGCCGTCTGAGCGCTTTTTGCGAAGACCCGCGGCGGAGACGGTTTTGTCATAAGACGAACGGCGAGCTTAGAACTGACCGAGCCGTGAGCAAAATATGTATATCTGATGTCCGGATATACATTTTATGAGGAGATTATGAAAAATGGTAACGACAAGAGATGACATCAGGAACGTGGCGATCATCGCACACGTTGACCATGGCAAGACCACGCTGGTGGACTGCCTTTTGAGGCAGAGCGGCGTGTTCCGCGAAAACCAGGAGGTGGCGGAGCGTGTCATGGATTCAAACGATCTTGAAAGAGAGCGCGGCATCACCATTCTTTCAAAAAACACCTCCGTACTCTACAAGGATACCCGGATCAACATCATCGATACTCCGGGGCACGCGGATTTCGGAGGCGAGGTTGAGCGTATACTCAAGATGGTAAACGGCGTCGTCCTGCTGGTGGATGCCTTTGAGGGCGTCATGCCTCAGACAAAGTTTGTGCTCATGAAGGCGCTGGCCCTGAAACT
>JAFSWJ010000186.1 GCA_017444545.1 Lachnospiraceae bacterium | reverse complement strand
CGCTCTTCACTGACATCAATAACTGTTTCTGTCGCACCATCTGAAATACGGTGTATTCAGATGGTTTATTTGTCATACTCTTTTTTAGAAAACCCTAAAATTTTTCAAAAAGTACTTGACTGTTTATAGTTTGACACCTCCTCAGTAAGTATGCGGTTTCTACTTTTAACTTTATTATAAAATACCATGTTAGCCTTTTACAAGATAATACGATGCCAAAGCACGGATTATAATTTTTTGTTGACAAACACTTTTGCTTGTATTATTGTGTTATTGTATTAATCAGCTAATACAGTAACACAGGCACAGAGATTATCTAAAGAAAGGAGTATACCATGTCATGGAACCTTAGTTCTGACCGACCGATATTCGTGCAGCTGGTGGAGCATATAGAGTTTGACATCGTATCCGGCACTCTCCCGCCGGGCGGCAGGTTCCCCAGCGTCCGGGAGCTCGCATCGGATGCCTCGGTCAATCCAAACACCATGCAGCGGGCCTTAAGCGAGCTTGAGCGCAAGGGACTGCTTCGTACGGAGCGCACCAGCGGACGGTTTGTTACAGACGACGAAAATGCCATCACATCCCTGAAAAAGGAGCTGGCATCATCCGGAGTCGACGGCTTTGTCGGTCAGATGAAGCAGCTGGGACTTGCAAAGGATGAGGTCCTGGAACTTGTCAGTGAGAAATATTAAAGGAGGAAAAATGAGTTCATTACTGAGTGTGAGCAATCTCACAAAAAAATACGGAGCCAAAACGGCCCTTGACGGCATCAGCTTTGAGCTTGAAGGCGGCCACATCACGGGACTTCTCGGTCCCAACGGAAGCGGCAAGACCACGCTGATCAAGATCATCTGCGGTCTGCTGCAGCCCACCTCGGGCACAGTTACGGTAAAGGGAAACCGTGTCGGAGTCGAAAGCAAAAAGGTCATCTCCTATCTGCCCGACACCACCTATCTTGACCCCTCACAGAGGGTCCAGGATATCATATGGTACTTCAGCGATTTCTACGAGGATTTTGATACAAGCCGCGCCTACGACATGCTCTCAAAGCTTGGTATCAACGCAAAAGACAGGCTCAAGACAATGTCAAAGGGAACCCGTGAAAAGGTACAGCTGATCCTTGTAATGAGCCGAAGGGCTGACCTTTACATTCTCGACGAGCCCATAGCCGGCGTAGATCCCGCAGCCCGGGACTACATCCTGAACACCATAATCACAAACTACGACGAAAACGCTTCCATCCTGCTCTCCACCCACCTCATCTCCGATGTGGAGAACATCCTGGACCAGGTCATTTTCCTGAAGGAGGGAAGCATAGCAAGATACTCCACGGTTGATGAGATCAGGAGCGAGGAAGGCAAGTCGGTAGACAGCTTATTCAGGGAGGTGTTCAAATGTTAGGAAAATTGTTAAAACATGAATTTGCAGCGACATGGAGGATCCCTGTCGCATTGGAGATACTGATCATCATTTTGGGGATCACGGCCTCTATCAGCATCAGCTTCATCCCTCATATTGAGGATTCCATGGGCACATCCATCATATTCTTCATGCTCATGGGCATCTGTTATGTGGGCGTGATCGCCGCAAACATAGTGACCGTCGTATACCTGGTGATCCGTTATTACAAAAACCTCTACTCTCCGCAGGGCTACCTCACCTTCACTCTCCCTGTGAGAACTGAGAGTATAATAATATCAAAGGTGATCTCAGGCTCGGTCTGGATGCTGCTGTCATATCTGAGCACCTTCCTTGCGCTGATAATAGTGGGCTTCGGGGCACTCGGTCAGACAGAGATCACCGTATCACAGTTCCAGGAGGCCATGGGCGAACTCAACAGTCTCTTTGGTATCTTCGGACCAAGGCTCCTGCTCTCCGTCCTGTTCACTGTGATCGTATCCGCCATAGGCGGCGTCCTTGCCATGTACTTCTGTGTCAGCGTGGGACAGCTCTGGGCAAAGCACAAGATCCTCGGTGCGGTGTTCACCTACATCGCAGTGTACATCTTCAACCAGATCGCATCGGTGGCCACATTCTTCACCTCAGGCTTCTTTGGCATGGCAGCGAAATCAGCTGAGGAATACGATAACGCCTTTGCCGCCATGTACTGCGACATGCTCACAAAGATCGGGTTGGTGGTCCTCGTCGAAAGCATCATCTGCTTCATCGTGTGCCTGGTGATAACACGAAAGAAGGTCAACCTCGACTGAGCGTGATTTAGTGGGACAGGGGACGTGGGACAGGGGACGTATCTCTGTCCCACTTTTATTTGGGACAGAGATACGTCCCCTGTCCCACTTTTGTTAACTATTAAATTCGTAAAACTCTTTTATTATGTCTCAACCCGTGATTTTTGCCTCTTTCTTCTTTTCCGCAGGTCCGGCCCGTCCTTTCTATAGTATCTGTATCAGAGGGACGGTTCTCTGTTTCAAAACGCACGGCAAAACCCGTGAAACGCTGATGAACACCGGCGTTACACAGAACCGTCCCCCTGATCGATCCCCTGATTTACTCTATCACTCCAGTCTGAACCTTCCGACCTCGTTTTTCAGATCCGCGGATATCTCGCTGCCGGAGGCGGCATCGTCGTTGATCCTTGACATGTTGTCCGACATCTCCACAGTCCGTTCCGCAACCGAAGTCACGTTGTTAGCGGCATCCTCCACCGCACGGCTTACCATCTCCGTGGAATCCGTGATCCTGTCTATATTATTCTGGATCTCCTCAACGGAATTTGCGATGCGCTCCATCATGTCAGCGATCCGCTCGGTGGATTCAAGGTACTGTCCGCTGGTATCGACCAGATTTGTGAAGCCTCCGAGGGTCGTCTCATTTACAAAATCAAGCAGGCTCTGCGCTTCCTTTGAAAGCTCGTTGACCGCAAGTATTACCTCCGAGGAT